>CAMVYG010000124.1 GCA_947171615.1 uncultured Clostridia bacterium | reverse complement strand
AAGAGACAGTTCACAGCCCGCAGCTTCTCGCTGTTCTTGGGATCGGGCTCGGTCTCAAAAGTAACCTTCTGGCCCTCTTCCAGAGTCTTGAAGCCTTCGCACTGGATCGCGGAGAAATGTACAAAAACATCCTCGCCGCCTTCATCGTTAGAGATGAAGCCATAGCCCTTTTCTGCGTTGAACCATTTGACTGTACCGTTCATGTTCGGCACCTCCATAAAAAATTGTATCCGGCATAGCCGCTCCATGCCACTGGGAGATCGCCCTCCCGCGCTCCGAGCTAACCGGGAAATCCCGGTTAAAAAAAGCTCACAGCTTGTGTAAATCATCAGACGTTCAATGACTTACAAAAACTGTGAGTTCATCTTCGTGCTATCAGAATACACGTTTATTATAATCTCACTTCCCGAAATTGTCAACAGCTTTTCCAAAATTTCTTTCCAGAAAATTCTGGAAGCCGGTTTTGCCTGGATTTCACATGATGTTCTTGTTTTGTTTCGTTGACATGGCAGCAGATTCTCTGCTTTTTCCACATTTTCTCATTCCTTACATCTTGAAAAGTGTAAAAAGGATAAAATACTGATCGGGCAAAAGTAGAAACACCAGATTTCCAGTACTGCCGTACCGATCCACTCAGGACCATCGGCCTGAAACACTCCAAGCATTGGAAAAAGAAGACAGCTTACAAAGAAGACCCCATGTACCAGAAGCAGGCCCTTCAGCCATCGGTCAGGCTTTCCCTCTGCATTGACTGTCAGCCCCGCAAAAAACGTAGCCAATGCCATAAGCGCATACCCTAACAGATCATAATTGAACATAAGCCCCATTTTCTGAAAATCCAGCAGCGACTCTGCCTGTTCTGTCAATTCGCCCATTCGCACGGTGGTCAACTGCGCAAAGTAGACCAGCAAAATAATGGCGGCATACGCAGCGGCAAACGCCGCTCCCACATACCCTGCCAGCTTCCTCTTCTTTTCAGAAAAAAAGGCATACCCGCACATCATCGGAAGAAAGCTAAGCGCTATAAACATGGAAGAAAAATAGCTGCCCTCATGAAATCTAATCAACATAGATATTGCAAATCCTATGACGGAAAATAGATTTATCGCAGAAGCGTACATGCCGATTTTTTTATTCACTTGCTTTCACCGCCCCTTTAAAAAGAACATCGACTAGCCTTACTTGCGCTTACAAGAACCTTTCTGAGCATGACTTCACTACCATTGTACTGAAGATCGTTCAAAAAATCAAGAGAAGCTGCCACCGGCTATTCAGCAAAATGGTAAGCGTGAATTTTTCTGTCCGCTCTGGTCATTTCCCCGGATCTATGTTAAAATAACCACAAGAAGCGGAACGCTTCCCGCCTTTTTCCAATACTAAAAGCCCAATGAGGTGATCCTTTTATGATACAACCACAGGCGCTGCGCGTCATTAACGAGGTACGCAAAGTCATCCTTGGCAAAGATACCATTATCTGCAAGGTGCTGATGGCCGTTCTGGCACAGGGGCATATCCTTTTGGAGGACAACCCCGGCATGGGGAAAACCACGCTGGCGCTGGCTTTCTCCAGAGCAATGGGGCTGGAATATAACCGGCTTCAATTTACACCGGAGATCACCCCGGCAGATGTGGTGGGTTTCTCCATTTACAACCAGGCAAAGGGAGAGTTTGAATACCGCCCTGGCGCGGCCTTCTGCAACCTGTTTCTGGCAGATGAGATCAACCGCACCAGCGCCAAAACACAAAGCGCGCTGCTGGAGCTTATGGAAGAGAGGCAGGTCACGGTGGACGGTGTGACCCGTCGGCTGCCCCAGCCCTATATTGTGATCGCCACCCAGAACCCCATTGGCTCCGCCGGTACCCAAATGCTGCCGGAATCCCAGCTGGATCGGTTTATGATGCGGCTTTCCATTGGCTACCCGGAACCGGAGCAGGAAGTAAAGATCTTAAAGCAGACGGAGGGCGCTCGCCCTGTAGATTCCGTTCGCCCTGCTATCAGCGGAAGCGAGCTGCTGGAAATGCAGGAGCAAGCCGCCTCCGTTCATGTATCGGACGAGTTTTATCAATATGTAGTTCGGCTTTGCGCCGCCACACGGGAGCTTTCCACCCTCCGGATCGGCGCCAGCCCCAGAGCAGGCGCTGCCCTGATCCGGGCGGGCAGAGCCTCCGCGTGGATCGCCGGCCGGGACTATTTGATCCCCAACGATATTCACCTGCTGTTCCTCAGCGTTTTGGAACACCGGGTGATCCTTTCACCTCAGGCAGGGATCAACGGTTTGACGGCACGGGCCATTCTTTCAGACGTTTTGAAAACCACCCCTTCCCCCAAGCTGGTGAAATAACGGTATGCTGAAAAACAGACTTTTCTATCTTCTCATTCTCCTTGGCGTATTCCTGTTTTTTATCTGCTACAACGGCTATCTTTCCTATTATGTGCTGCTCACAGCGCTGGCGCTTCCCCTGGCCTCCCTCTTATTGTCCCTTCCCGGCATTCTGGGGATCCGGCTGAAATTCCGGGCAGAGGAGCTTTCCGCTCAAAAAGGACAGAGCGTCCCTTTGCGGCTGATCATTTCAAACCGGCTCCCCTTTGTCAGCGGACGGGCAAAGGTGACCCTCCGCACCAGGAACACCCTGACCGGAGAGACCCAGGAGGAACACTTCTCCTTTACTGCCAGCCGAAATCCGCTTTCCATTGTCCATCAGCTTTCCTCTCCCCTCTGCGGCCAGGTGGTCTGCCAGCTCCGAAAGGGCAGGGTGTGCGACTACATGGGGTTGTTTGCCTTTCCCCTGCGCCTTTCTCAGTGTCCCCGGCAGACCGTAACCTTTTACCCCGCCGTGCATTTCCCTCTCCTGTCTGTCAGCCATGCCGCACAGCCGGACAGTGAAAGCGACACCTATTCGCAGACGATCCCGGGCGACGACCCTTCGGAGCTTTTCGGCCTCCGGGAATATCGGGAGGGAGACAAGCTTTCCCGGGTCCATTGGAAGCTGTCTCAAAAAACAGGTTCCCTTTTCGTAAAAGAATACGGCTTTCCCATTTCCGACCAGCTTCTTTTTCTGCTGGACGTTGACCCCGGTCCAGAAGCCGATCTTCTGCTGGACGCCTTTGCCACGCTTTCCCATTTTCTTTCTCAGGAAGAAACGCCCCATAGAGCCGCGGTGTGGAAAGCAGAGCGCTTTTCCGTGCAGGAGATCACCGATGAAACATCCCGCCGCTTTGTCCTGAACGCTCTGCTTTCGGCGGAAAACTCCGCAGAGTTTCCCGCAGCCTCAGAGGCTGCTTCTCAAAAAATGTTTTCCGGAATCTCCCATGTGCTGTATCTGTGCAGCGCTCCCAAGGAGGGGTTGATCGGCAGCGTTTTGCAGCAGGCTCCTTTTGCCCGGCTCAGTATCCTTTCCTGTGCTTCCGATCCTTCCGCTATTCAAATCGGTCTGCCGGCCGGAACAAAAGTGATCTCCTTGCGATCCGGGCAGATCACGGAAGCGCTGAACGGCTTTACACTGTAAAAAACTTTACCTGTTTCCGAAAGCTCTTCTACAAACGAATGAAACCGGTGTTCTAAAAACGCCGCAAAAACTCTGCACAATGCGGAAAGGAGGAAAATCCCATGCGCCGCAATAACACGCCTGAACAGCAGCAGGCCGCTCTTTTGAACCGGCCCGGCATTTTGCTGCCCAAACCCACCTTCCTTTCCTCCTTTCTGTTTTACACGGTTCTGCTGTTTGTGGCATGGGTCAGCGCCTTTGGCTGCTTTTATTCCGCCTTTCAGATGGAACTGGACTGGCTCCCGCTGCTTCTGGCCGGAGCGGTCTTTTCCATGCTGTGCAGCGCGCAGTTTTTACCGGAGCGCCGGAAATGGCTGTTTCCGCTGGTCACAGCTGTGTTGTGCGGTCTTTTCCTGTGGTGGAATTTTGAGGAAGCGGCCCGGGGGTTTCGCCTCACCGTCAACGCCGTATCCGAAGCCTATTCCCAAAAGCTTCACCTGACCCCGCCTCTTCCCACCTTCTCTACTCCGCCGGCCACTCCCCTGATGCAGCGGACAAGCTGCACGGTATTTGCCGTTTTTCTTGCCTTCTTCTTTTTCTGGGTTCTTTCCTGGCTGCTTGTCCGGCACAAAAGCGCTTTAGGCGCATTTTGCCTGACCGGCCTTTTTCTGCTGTTTCCCCTTGCCTTTTCCATTGAACCGGAGGAATGGGCCTTTGGACTGCTCCTTATTTTCTGGGCGTTTCTCCTGCTGGCGGCTCCCTCTATGCGGCAGCGCCGTCAACTGGTCGAAACCGGCACAGCTTTTCACTCCTCCGGCGATATGTTTTTCCGTCCCGCTTCTTTGGCATTGCTGCCCCTTCTGGCCCTCTGCCTGATTTTTCTTTACCGTCTTTTTCCGCCGGAAACCTATGTCCGCCCTGAATTTGCCAGCAACCTTCGCTCCGGACTGACAGAAGGACTGGGGATTTCCCCTTCTTCTCTTCACAGCGGTACAGGAAATACGGAACGGATAGATTTTTCCTCTCTGGGCAGCAGGCACTATACCGGAAAAACCGCCTTACAGGTTCAGTATGAATGGCAAAGCGGCATACCGGAAGGACGTATTTCTCCCACCGGTCAAAAGGATTATCTGAAAAGCTTCGCGGGCAGTGTATACACAAGCACCGGCTGGGAGCATCTTTCTTCGGAAGACGCCGAAAGGGTAAATGAAATTTGGAGTGAAGAAACCCAAAAGCCCCAACACCTCTCCTCTGCCCTCCTGCTTGCCATGCCTATGGAAAGCGATCCTAATTTTTCCTATCTCCTTTCCGTGCGAAACCTGGAAGGAACTGCAAAAGCAGCCTATGCTCCCTATGGTTTGTTCGCCCCTGAGGGCGTGCCGGAAAACACCGAGTATCAGGATGACGGCTTTTTGCAGTTCACTTCTCCCGGAACCAGAGTAACGGAATACAGCTTTTCCGCCGTAGCTCTTCCCGGCTGGGATGCAGCCACTGATACCATAGGCTACGCTCCCAGATTTACTCATCACTATGAAACGGTTCTGTTCAGGCGGTTTGATTCGGTCACCGCCTCACAGCTCCAGGACAAACTAACAAATGATTTCGAAACTCAGAGCCAGGAGGGTTTGCCCTATCCAAATTGGGATCGGTGGGAATCCCCGGAATGGGCAAAGAAGCTTTTGAACACATATTCCAGCCCGGCCTCAGACCCGCTGATCAATTCCAACTTTCCTTTTACCGGTGCGGAGCTGGTGGAGCCGCTGGAAAGCTACACAGAATTCGTATATCAGGTCTACACGCAGCTTCCCGACGATGTACGGGATTTTTCGGAGAGATTTCTCGCAGAAAATCACCTCCCTTCCGTTGCCGCAGTTGGCCGCCAGGGGTATCTCCAGCAGATCCGGGATCTTTTAGCGGAGCAGTGTTCCTATACCCTCACCCCGCCTTCTCTGCCCTGGGGACAGGACTTTGTAAAATATTTCCTCACAGAAAGTCACAGCGGCTACTGTGTTCATTTTGCCACCGCAGCCACAGTGCTGCTGCGGGCAGCCGGAATTCCCGCCCGTTACGCGGAAGGCTATACGGTACCCTCCGGCGCAGATGGACGCTGGATCAACGTGCCCGATTACAATGCCCATGCCTGGGTGGAGGTATACTGGGGCGGGATCGGCTGGCTTCCGGTAGAGGTAACGCCGCCGGGGCCGATGGTTCCCGCCGCATATGCCAACGCCACCGGACCCGACAACAGTGAAACGCCTGCTCCCACGCCAACCCCTGCACCGGACAGCGTTTCCTCCGCTGTTTCGGAGCCGGAGTCCAGCAACGCTCCCGAAGCGTCTCCCTCTCCCGCGCCCTCCGCTCCTGTGGAATCTCAGGAAAGTGAAGGGGCTCCCGTAGGGGCAGGCAGCACTCCGCCGCCTGGCATTACACTGTCTTCCTCCGGATGGCTGACCTTCTGGGGACTGCTTTTCATCGGACTTTGCCTGGCATCTCCCTTCCTGCTGCTTTGGACGCTCCGGCTGATCCGCCTGTTCCGGAGAAAAAAGAGCTTTCATCAAAAGGACCACAACAAGGCGGCGCTTTGTGTTTATGCTCATCTTTTGCGGCTCTATCGGGAAAACACAGCCCTTCCCGGAGATGGTATTGAACCTTCGGAGGAGCTGACTGAGCTTGCGTTGAAAGCCCGGTTCAGCGATCACACACTGACCCGTGGGGAGCTTTCTCTGTTGATCAAGCAAGCGGAGCTTTTGGAAAAGAAGCTGGAAGCAGACCTTCCCAAATGGGAACGCCTCCGGTGCAAATATCTGCTGGCTTTATTTTGATAGATTTTAGATACTGGATGCTGAATATTAGATATGGTAGAAAGATTTGTATTCATTATGAGCGGGAGCAAGTGATATGCAGAGCAAAATAATCATCGCAGAAACCGAACGACTAATTTTAAGAAGATACACGGAAGAAGATTTGCAGGACTTGTTTGAATATTTGTCGGACATAGAAGTTGTGAAATTTGAACCGTATAAACCCATGACCCTTCATGAGGCAAAAGAAAATCTTGAATGGCGCATTGGAACAGATGAAATGATCGCTGTTGAATTGAAAAATTCCCATAAAATGATTGGAAATGTATATCTGGGAAAGCGTGACTTTGAGGCACTGGAAATAGGA
>CAMVYG010000123.1 GCA_947171615.1 uncultured Clostridia bacterium | reverse complement strand
CGCCGTGGGGATTCAGCTTCATGGTCTGGCCCACGATATTGGCGCTTTTCGTCCGGCCGGAAGTCAAAAGCCCCATCTTGTACATGGTGTACAGAAGCTTTCTGTGGGAGGGCTTGAAGCCATCGATCTCCGGGATCGCCCGGCTTAAAATCACGCTCATGGCATAGGGCATGAAATTTTTACGGACGGTATCTCCCACATCCTGTTCTACGATCTCCCCCGCCCCGGCAATATATCCTTTCATCTTCGGCAGCCTTTCGCTGCTTTTCTTTTCTCTTTTCGGCACAGCCTGAATGCCTCCTCTTCTTTACTGATACAACGCACTGCCAAAAGCATCCCGCCTTAGCTTACGTCCAGCTCATCGGTATACTCGCCGCCGTGCTCGGCAATATAATCCTTACGCCCCTGAATATTATCTCCCTGCATAATGTCAAACATCTCCGCCGCATACTGGGCGTCTCCGGGCAGCACCTTAATAAGCCGCCGGGTTTTGGGATTCATGGTGGTCAGGTTCATCATATCCGGCTCGTTTTCACCCAATCCCTTACTGCGCTGAATGGTGTATTTCTGCCCTTCCAGCTTCTTCAAAAACTCCGCTTTCTCCCCTTCGTCATAAGCGAAATAGGTTTCATCCTTTGTGGTGATCTCATACAGGGGAGATTCCACAATGTAGACCTTTCCCGCTTCGATCAGGGCAGGGGCCAGACGGTACACCATGGTCAAAAGCAGCACCCGGATCTGAAAGCCGTCCACATCGGCGTCGGTACAGAAAATGATCTTACTCCACCGAAGGTTTTCCATATCAAAGGCGTTCAAATTTTTATTTGCCTTGGTTTTTACCTGTACGCCGCAGCCCAGCACCTTGATGAGATCGGTAATGATCTCGCTTTTGAAAATGCGGTCATAATCCGCTTTCAGGCAGTTCAGAATTTTTCCCCGAATGGGCATGACCGCCTGGAAATTGGAGTCTCTGGCCTGCTTCACGGCTCCCAGAGCGGAATCGCCCTCCACAATGAAAAGCTCCCGTTCGCTTACGTCCCGGCTGCGGCAGTCCACAAACTTGGCCACCCGGCCGGTGATATCCATTTTTCCGGTGAGCTTTGTTTTCAGATTCAGCCTGGTCTTTTCCGCATCCTCCCGGCTGCGCTTGTTCACCAGCACCTGATTGCCGATTTTCTCCGCGTCCATGGGATTTTCCAGAAAATAAATTTCCAGATTGTGGCGGAGCATCTCCGTCATGGCTTCCTGAATGCCCTTGTTGTTAATGGCCTTCTTGGTCTGGTTTTCATAGGATGTCTGGGTGGAGAAGGAGGAAATTACGATGATCAGGCAGTCCTCCACATCCTGAAAGGTGATCTTGCTCTCGTTCTTAGTATATTTATTATTCTGCTTGAGATAGGCGTCGATCTGGCTCACAAAAGCGCTGCGCACCGCCTTATCCGGCGCGCCGCCGTGCTCCAGCCAGCTGGAATTGTGATAATATTCCGCTACGCAGGTACGGTTGGAAAAAGCCGCCGCCACATTGATCTTTGTATTGTAGGTGGGAAGATCCTCCCGGTCCCGCACCTTTTTTTCGCTTTGCCAAAGCTGCACCGGCGTAAGAGAATCCTCCCCGGCAAGCTCTCTGGCGTGATCGAGAATTCCGTTTTCATAGCAGAATTCGGTAGTTTCAAATTTCCCGGGCGTGGTCTCATTGCGGAAATAGAAATGAATTCCGGCATTGACTACCGCCTGACGCTTCAAAATATCCAGATAATATTCGGTATCCACGGCAATATCGGTAAATACCTGAAGATCCGGCTTCCACTTGATAATGGAACCCGTATCCTTTTTGGCATAGGGCTCTTTTTGCAGGCCGCCCACATTTTCGCCCCGCTCAAAATGCAGAGTATAGCGAAAGCCGTCCCGGCGGATATCCACATCCATATACTCGGAGGCGTACTGGGTAGCGCACAATCCCAGGCCGTTGAGACCCAAAGAATATTCATAGTTCTCGCCGGAATCGTTATTGTATTTTCCTCCAGCGTACATTTCACAGAACACCAGCTCCCAGTTATACCGCTCTTCCTTGGAGTTGTAATCTACGGGAATTCCTCTGGCGTGATCCTCCACCTGCACGGAGTGATCCAGAAACCGGGTAATGGTAATTTCTTTGCCGAAACCCTGCCTGGCTTCGTCAATGGAGTTGGAGAGTATTTCAAAAATGGAGTGCTGGCAGCCATCGATCCCATCTGAACCGAAAATAACCGCAGGCCGCAGACGAACACGGTCCGCGCCCTTCAGGCTTTGAATGCTGTCGTTGCCGTAATCCTGTTTTTTTGCCATAATGCGCCTAATTTCCTTTCCTTCAGCTTTCTGTTTCCCCACCGGAACCCTTGGAAACCTTTCCCTGTTTTCTGTCAAGTAATTGTGGTTTATAGAATTTCGTATACCAATATATTGTAACCTATTTTTCGGAATCTTGTCAAGAGATTGCCGGGCTGAAGAAAATGTTCATTTACCGCTTCTTCCAAAAAACTCTTGACAAAAAGCCTGTTTGGAGATATAAATATTTTATTGTGTGTGATGTACATTCTGAGTGACGCCACAAGTAATGTCAGAAATGGCATTATTTGTGGTTTTTTCTTTTGCAGAACAGCAGAACACAGAAAACAAACCTTAATCACAGGAGGGCAGCATGGATTATAGTACAAAAATTTCAGAAAGAATGTGGAATTTACCGGATAAAGGAGAATTGGAGGCACAGCGGGAGCAATGTTTTATTGATGATATTATCCAAAAGGCGCATATTGAAAGAGAGCTGCTCCGTAATCTGGAGGGAATCCATACCGCATTTGATGGCGGCGCCGGAAGCGGCCGTTTTTCAATTTTGCTGGCTAAAAAAGGAGTTCATGTAACACATTTTGATATTTCACAGCCGATGATCGACAAGGCGAAGGAGCTTGCAAAAAAAGAGGGAGTCCTTGAAAAAATAACATTTGTAAAAGGCATGCTGGAAGATTTATCCGGTTACGCCGATCAATCCTTTGATTTGGTTATGTCCTTTGACGCCCCGATTTCCTATACTTATCCGAGGCAGGAAGAGGTGATACGTCATTTGGTAAGAATCGCACGCAAAAGGATTATGGTAAGCGTTTCAAGCAGATTGGGGGCGCTGCCCTATCTGGCAAACCCTTTGCAAAAGCATCAATTCATTTTAGATCAAAACAGCGAAGATGGCTGGATACAATGGTGCCTGAAAAACAAAGAGCAGATGATAGAGTCCTTCCAATTCAGCAAGGCGGTCTGTAAAAGCGCTTATGCTACAGGGATTATGGGCGATATAGAGGAAGCAAAGCAGGCCTATGACAAAGGAGAATCGCCATGGTGCATTACCTATCATTTCATGCCGGATGAGCTTATCCGTATCCTGCGGGAAAATGGAGTCAAAAATATTGAATTGGCTGGCCCCGGTGCATTTGCAAGAACAATTCCCAATGAAATTCTGGTAAAAATCATGAATGACCCTGAGCAAAAAAGTGCGTTTCTGGATTTTTGCCATGAATATGACAGCAATCCATACGTATGCGGTATGGGAAAGGATAATCTGTTCGCAACAGGCGAGATTTTTAACGCTTAAGCTGGGGATTGATCGTTCGCGCTCTCTGCTCCCTCTGCCCCGCAGCTTAAAATTTGATTTCCGTATCAGCCTTCCCCTGCTTCTTGACTTTCCCGCCTTTCTATGCTAAAATTTTCAGGACAATAGGACGTCTCTCTTTTGGGGAGAGGCGGAGCGTTTTCAAAATCTAATGAGATTGGAGAAATTACCATGAAGAGAATTAAGACTCTTGAGACCCGTAATCTCTGCGAGAGCGCCAAAAAGGGCGGCTGTGGCGAGTGCCAGACCTCTTGCCAGTCCGCTTGCAAAACTTCTTGCGGCGTTGCCAACCAGAAGTGCGAGAACAAGTAATTCCCTTCCCGAAGCGCCGCCTCTCTGGCGGCGCTTTTTCTTCTTATACTCGAATTCCCAATAGGAGGCCCCAATGGTACATCAATATCAACTTAACGGCTACAACATTGTTCTGGATACCTGCTCCGGCGGTATTCACGTGGTGGACGAGGTAGCCTACGACGTGATTTCCCTTTTCCCCGATCATACGCCGGAGGAGATCGTCTCCTCCCTGCTGGATAAGTATGCTGGACGCCCTGACGTTACGGAAAGCGAGCTCCGGGAATGTATTGCCGATGTGGAAGCCCTTGCTTCTTCCGGCCAGCTTTACACGCCGGACACCTTTGCCGATATGGCCGGAACCTTCAAGGAGCGCTCCGGCGATGTGATAAAGGCCCTCTGCCTTCATGTGGCCCACACCTGCAACCTCAACTGCTCCTACTGCTTTGCCAGCCAGGGAAAATACTCCGGTGACCGGGCTCTGATGAGCTTTGAGGTGGGCAAGCGGGCTCTGGACTTTCTCATTGAGCATTCCGGTTCCCGAACCAATCTGGAAGTGGACTTCTTCGGCGGTGAGCCGCTGATGAACTGGCAGGTGGTGAAAGATCTGGTAGCCTATGCCAGAACCCGGGAGGAGCCCTGCCACAAGCGCTTCCGCTTCACCCTCACAACCAATGGAATGCTGATTGACGACGATGTGATCGACTTTGCCAACCGGGAAATGGACAATGTGGTTCTCTCTCTGGACGGCAGGAAAGAAATTCACGATGCCCTTCGGGTGGACTATGCCGGAAACGGAAGCTATGAACGCATCGTCCCCAAATTCCAGAAGCTGGTGGCTTCCCGGGACGGGACCCGCTACTATATGAGGGGCACCTTTACCCACCGAAACCCCGACTTTACCAAAGACTTGTTTCACATGGCGGACCTGGGCTTTACAGAGCTGAGCATGGAGCCGGTGGTCTGTGCCCCTGACGATCCCGCCGCTCTGACCCCTCAGGATCTGGAGATCGTCAAGGAGCAGTATGAGATCCTGGCAAAAGAAATGCTGAAGCGCCACAGGGAAGGCCACCCTATTACCTTCTATCACTATATGCTGGATCTCACCGGCGGCCCCTGTGTCTATAAACGCATTTCCGGCTGCGGCTCCGGCACGGAATACATGGCTGTCACCCCCTGGGGAGACCTGTACCCCTGCCACCAGTTTGTAGGAGAAGAGTCCTATAAGCTGGGGGATATCTGGAAGGGCGTGACCAATACGCAGCTGCGGGAGGAATTCCGTTCCTGCAACGCCTATGCCCGTCCGGAATGCGCGGACTGCTGGGCAAGGCTTTACTGCTCCGGCGGCTGTGCCGCCAACGCCTACCATGCCTCCGGGTCCATCCGGGGCGTCTATGAAGCGGGCTGCGAACTGTTCCGCAAGCGCATGGAATGCGCCATTATGTTACAGGCCGCTTTGGCGGAGGAAGTATGACCACCCCCATTTGGGACTTTCTGCAAAGCTACCGGCAGAAAGAAAAAAGCCGTTTCCATATGCCGGGCCACAAGGGAACCGGGCCGCTGGGCTGTGAGATTTGGGACATTACAGAAATTCCAGGAGCCGATTCTCTATATGAGGCCTCCGGCATCATTGCCGAAAGCGAAAGAAACGCCGCTGCCCTCTTTGGCTCAGGAGCTACATTTTACTCTACCGAAGGGGCCAGCCAGTGCATCAGAGCTATGCTCCATCTGACTCTCCAGTACCGCCCTGCGGCCACATCTCCGGTAGTGCTTGCCGCGCGAAATGCCCACAAATCCTTTATTTACGCTGCCGCTCTGCTTGATTTTGAACCGGTCTGGCTTTGGCCGGAGGAAGGAAAAATGGACTCCCTCTGCGCCTGCCCCATTACAGCGGAGAGTCTGGAAAAAGTCCTGGAAGCGCTGGACGCACCGCCCGCCGCCGTATATATCACCAGCCCGGACTTTCTGGGGAATCTGGCGGATATCCCCGCTTTGGCGGAAGTCTGCCACCGCTTTGGAACTCTGCTTTTAGTGGATAACGCCCACGGAGCCTACCTGCGGTTTTTAAACTCCTCCCGGCACCCACTGGATCTGGGAGCGGATCTGTGCTGTGATTCTGCCCACAAGACACTGCCGGTACTTACCGGCGGGGCCTATCTGCATCTTGCAAAAACAGCCCCGGCAGTCTTCCGGGAAAACGCCAGGGCGGCTCTGGCCTTGTTCGGCTCCACCAGCCCTTCCTATCTGACCCTGGCTTCCCTGGATCTGTGCAATGCTTATCTTGCCGGGGAAGGGCCAAAGCACATCTGTGCCGCCGCCGAAAGGCTGGATCAGCTAAAAACAGAGCTGCTTCATCATAGCTGGACGCTGACAGGAGACGAACCCTTAAAGCTTACCCTGGACGCTGCCGCCCATGGCTGGACAGGAAGCGATTTGGCAAATCTGCTTCGTGCAAAAGGCGTGGAGGTGGAGCATGCAGACCGGGATCATGTGGTTCTGATGGTTTCCGGAGCTACTGCGGAAGAATCCTTCCGCTCTTTGGAAAACGCCCTTTCCCCTCTTGCTCCGAAGTCTCCTCTTCCCCATTCCAATTTAGCTCCGGCACGGGGCCAGCGTGCGCTCTCTGTCCGGCAGGCTCTCCTTGCTCCGCAGGAAACTGTTCCGGCAAAGGACAGTCTGGGAAAAATCTGCGGCGCACCCACAGCAGCCTGTCCTCCTGCCGTCCTGATTGCCGTACCCGGCGAGCGCATCGGCCCAGAGGCGCTTACGCTGTTCCAGCG
>CAMVYG010000122.1 GCA_947171615.1 uncultured Clostridia bacterium | reverse complement strand
GGCAAAAGCCGCAAAACCTGGTTTGAAAAATTTATTTTTTCAAACTTTGCCCGCCTTTTCTCTGAAATTATAACGCTTTTGCCTTTGTTTGTCTACTGGCGTTCCTTTGCAAACCAAAATCTTGCAGAGAAGGATATCCGGTGCTATACTATAATCCACGCTATAAAAAGGAGTTTCCCGCTATGCGCCTTGCGATCGTAGATGACAGAAACGAAGATTCCAATTTGATTTTGGGGCTTATAAAGGAATGGGCCGACAAACAGAATGCTTCCGTGCAGGTGGAGGTGTTTCCTTCCGCGGAAGCGTTTCTATTTCGCTATGCGGAAGCGGCGTTTGACCTGTTGCTTTTAGATGTGGAAATGGCGGGAATGGACGGCGTGACGCTGGCTAGACAGGTGCGTAAAGGAAACGAGGCGGTACAGATCGTGTTTATCACCGGGTATTCCGATTATATTGCCGAGGGGTACGATGTGGCGGCGCTGCACTATCTTGTAAAGCCGGTGAATCGGGAGAAGTTCTTTGCCGTGCTGGACCGGGCCTCTGAGAAGATCCTGCAAAACAGGAAGGTGCTGCATCTGGAAATTTCCGGGGAGATGGTGCGGATCCCCTGTTACGAGCTGCTGTATCTGGACGTGTTTCAAAACTATGTCACCCTTCACGCAAAAGAAGAGTACACGGTGAAGCGGCCCCTGAAGGAATTTGAGAAAGAGTTGGACAGCCGCTTTTTCCGGGTGGGCCGGGGGCTTATTGTCAATTTAGAGCATATCCGCAAGGTGACGAAAACGGAGATCACTTTAGACAGCGGCACGGCGCTGCCCCTGCCGAGAGGGGCTTATGAGCCTTTGAATCGGGCGATCATTCGTGGTTGTTAGTGGTGGGGTGGAGGGAATGGAATGCTGTTTGATAAAATGATCGACAAACGAATAGTCGCCTATCAGCGAGAGCTGCTGGATACCCATTATCAGGAAGTGGAAACCATGTACAAACAGATGCGGGGATGGCGGCATGATTATCGCAATCATATCCAGCTTTTGAAGGTGTACGCTGCGCAGGAGGATATGGCGGCTATTGTGGAGTATCTAAATCAGCTGGACACTGACCTGAATACGGTAGACCTGGCCATCAAAAGCGGAAACCCCATGGCGGACGCCATTCTGAACAGCAAAATATCTCTGGCAAGATCCAAAAATATAGAGGTGCATGTTGACGCCCATATTCCGGTGAAGCTCAGTATGTCCGAGCTGGATCTCTGCTGCATTTTGGGCAATCTTTTTGATAACGCCATAGATGCCAGCTTAGCCCTGCCGGAGGAAAAGCGCCTGATTCGGGTATATATGGATATGAAGGGTACGCAGCTCTATATTTCCTTTACCAATTTTACCGGGGTGGGCAAGCTGAAAAAGCAGGGCGGCCGGTTCCGTTCCACCAAAGGCGAAGGCCACGGCTTTGGCCTGGTGCGCATCGATACCATGATAGACCGCCTCGGAGGCTACCTCAGCCGCAACAGTGAGGAAGGGGCGTTTACCACGGAGATCCTGCTGCCGCAGAAATAGTAGTTAGATATTAGCCATTAGTCGTTAGAAAAGGCAAGGGCGTTTCGGTATTCGTTCAGGGCAAGGGGCTGTGTGTGGGAAGTCATAAATTTTCGCTCAACTGAATGTAGGGATCGTCCGAAGGCCGGTCCCTACATTCAGTTGAGCGAAAAACCCATAATTTAGCAGGAAATAGAATACGCCATCTGGTATGTGTCTGCGGTTTTGCTGCTTACAGTTGATGAGTCACATTCGTATTTACTGCGAACGACAGGCTGCAACGCATTCCAAAAAGAGAAAGAGCAGAGGAAAGTCTTCTGCTCTTTCTCTTTTATTTGCGTTTTTTAAACAAGCCCTAGTTCTTCACAAAAAATTGATCGTACCAGACAATAAAGGTATAGAAGGACCATATTTTCTGCATGTTCAGGGCCTTTCCTTCCTTGTGGTCATTTAAAAGCTTCATCAGCTCTTTTGTGACGAAGAATTTCTCCGCAATATCGCTTTGGAAGGCCTCTTTTACCTTGTTGTAATATTTATCCTCCCGCAGCCAGTCGGAAAGGGGAACCGGGAAGCCCAGCTTCTTTTTATTGGCGGTGCGCTCCGGCAGCTGCTTGATGGCCGCGCTGCGCAAGGCTTTTTTGGTGGTTTCCGTTGCGCAGTCCGCCCGGAAGCGGGTGGGAATGCGGGTGGAAAGCTCCAAAATTTTTTTATCCAGGAAGGGAACCCGCAGCTCCAGGGAATTGGCCATGCTCATGCGGTCCGCCTTCAGGAGAATGTCATAGATCATCCAGGTGTGCATATCCACGTATTGCAGCTGAGTGGGTTCATCCAGCCCCTGTACTTCATCAAAATAGCGCTTGCTGTATTCCTCCGGCAGCTTGGAGGTGATGGGGCGCTTCAAATATTTCTGGCGCTCCCGGCTGTCTGTAAATACATAGTTTGCCCGCATAAACCGCTGCCAGGGCTCCATAGCGCCCCGCACCAGGAAATGCTTGCCCTTAAATTCCGGCAGCTTTCCCGTCACGGCTCCTGCCAGCCTGCGGAGAGGCCGGGGGACTTTCCTGGTATACTCGGCAAAATGCCCGCCCTGCAAGTACATGGGATACCCGCCGAACAACTCGTCCGCGCCCTCCCCGGAAAGCACCACCTTCACATAGTTTCTGGCGTTTTTTGCCAGGAAATACAGGGGAATTTCCGAGGGGTTGGGCAGGGGCTCGTCCATAAAATATTGAATTTCCGGCATGGCGTCAAAAAATTCATCAGCGGAAACCTTATTGCTGATATTGGGGACTCCCACCACGCTGGAAAAATCCTGAGCATAGGGAAGCTCGCTGTACTTTTCCTCCTCATAGCCCACGGAAAAGGTTTTCACCTTTTTTGTTCCCTTGGAAATTTCCTTGACCACATAGCTGGAGTCCACGCCGGAGGAAAGGAAGCAGCCCACCTCCACGTCGCTGATCTGGTGCATGGCAACGGATTCCGAAAACTCCTTTGTGATTTCCTCTTCCCAATATTCCAGGGATTTATCCTCTTCTACCCGGTATTCGATGCGGTAGTACCGCTCGATCTGCATTTTTCCGTCCCGGTAGGTGAAGCAGTGAGCGCCGGGAAGCTTGTACACGTCCTTAAAGATGGTTTCCTCATCGGGCAGGTATTCATAGGAAAGGTATTCCGGGATCTTTTCTTCCCTCAGCTCTTTCTGAAAGCCGGGGTGAGAAAGAAAGCTTTTAATTTCAGACCCAAATAAGAACTGGTCGTTGCCGTTGTAGTAGTAGAAGGGCTTGATGCCGAAAATGTCCCGGGCTCCGAACAGCTCTTTTTTCTCCTTGTCCCAAATCACAAAGGCAAACATGCCCCGCAGCTTTTGCAGGATCTCTTTTCCGTATTCCTCATAGCCGTGAAGAACCACTTCTGAATCGGCCTTGGTGGTGAAGGTGTGTCCCTTGTCGATCAGTTCTTCCCGCAGGCTTTGATAATTGTAGATCTCTCCGTTAAAGAGCAATGCCTTGGCGCCGGTTTCATTCAAAATCGGCTGTCTGCCGCCTGTGAGATCGATAATGGAAAGCCGGCGAAAGCCTAGGGAAATGTCTTCATCCACATAGTAGTGGGCGTCATCCGGCCCACGGTGGGCGATCCGATCCGCCATAGCGTGAATCGTTCCCTCCCGGTCTGAAACGATTGGGGTATTGAAAAAGCCTGCAAATCCGCACATAGTATGCTACACTCCGATCTTCTGAAATTTTAGAGCTCCTATTACTGGGGCCGAATGATAAGCCTCAACTCGATATCCTCACAATCATATCCTACAAGTTTGAACCGATTTTGTCCCTTTGGCATCGACAGTACGATTCTGGTGGTTTCATCAGCAGAAGCTTCCGCCGAACACTCAATCATAGTAGTAACCTTGTCATTGGGGTCGATATGCACGATTTTAGCCTGCCCCCCGGAAAGAGAGAGGGCAAATTCCATCGTAAGCTCCTGGGCTTCCGACAGCTGATTTTCCCATATGGTTTCACGTCCGTCAAATTTCCTAATAGAGAAAGAGGCTTCATTGTCCTTTTTGGAACCCACAGAAAAGGATTTTGCAAAATGATCTGCCTGTATGATCTTCTCAGCGGAGTTATATTCCAGCTTTGCGAATTCATTGCTACACGCAGCCAGAAGCAGGCACAGAAAAGTAAGCAGTAGAATTTTTACCAGGTTTTTCAAGGTGTTTTCCTTTCTGAAGGGAGTAAAGTAATGCGCCCCTTCTCAGCAAAGCAGGGTTTCATATTCCGGTTTTAATGTTCCGCCGCATTCCTCCACACAGCGCTTGGCAAGCACCTCCAGCGCATCCAGATAGCCCGCACCCAGTCCGGCGCTTTTTTTGATGAGGGAAAGCTCCGTGCAGCCCAGCACAATGCAGTCGCAGCCCGCGCCGTACAGCATTTCTGATACCCTGCGGAATTTCTCCCGGTCGGCAGGCTTTCCCGCCTTGATGTCATCGTAGATCAGGCTCATTACCAGCGCCTGTCCGGCTTCATCAGGCAGAACTGCCTGTAACCCCTCTTTTTCAAAGGCGTTCTGAAAAAGCCCGGTGCTTACCGTGCCGGTAGTGGCCATAACGCCCGGCCGCTTTTTCCCAGCTGCCTTTAATTCGGCGGCGGTTTCCGTTACCATGTTGAGAAAGGGGATGGAAACGCTGCCGGACAGCTCCTGGTAGAAGTAGTGAGAAGTCACGCAGGGGGCGCACAGGCACCCTGCGCCCAGCTTTTCCAGAGTTTGCGCCGTGGCTGTCATGGAGGGCAAAGGAGAGGGCTTGCTTTTATCCAGAATATGAGCGGTGCGGTCCGGTACACTGGGGCGATCAAACACGATCACGTCCAGATGCTCCTGGTCGGTTTTCGCGTCTGTCATTTCAATGATAAGCTGTAAAAGGTACGCTGTGGCCATGGGCCCCAGCCCACCGATAATTCCCAGTGTTTTCATGCAGTTTCTCCCTTTTCAGTTCCTTATTCTGCAGCCTCGTCCATGGTTTCTGCCAAAAAGCTGACCGGGCGGAATCCATCATTACAGGAAATCATGGCAGATCTCCTGTTTTTCATCCAGCCGTTGTAAAAGTTCTCACCGCCATGAGCCAGCGTCATGACAAATGGAGAAAGACTTTCCCACGCGCTGTCACAAAAGCCCTCCGGCTTCTGCCAGCCGTTGGCGATAAAGACCTGTCCTTCTTTCATATCACAGGCATGCTCTATGGGATTTTCATACTTCTCGATCAAATCATCATAGCGGGCCATTCTTATCACAGATATTCTTACTTTGTTCATTGTCTTTTCCTTGATGGAAGCCTTAATCCCGCAGGCCCTTATTTCCGAAATAGCGCTTGTACTTTTCAAAGTAGTGATACTGGTTTTTCATGTAATGTACCCAGCGCTTCAGGGAACGGTCTCCACGGTAGTAATAGGAATGGCAGATCTTGCCCTGGCGGATCAGTTCTTTGGCCTCCGCCTTTACAGCTTCATCCTTTACATAACGGAAAATGATTTTTTTCGGAATGATCGTCCACAGCACCTTATTTGTGGCTACCGTACAGGGCATATCCTTGTGATAGATCACATCGTCCGTAAGCCATTTTGCCAGATTGTACCCGGCGGCGGTGACGAAGAAGCTGCTTCTGCCCTGGCGCAGATTCATTTCAAACAGCTTGTAGGTGCCGTCCCGGCTGTCATACTTCATGTCAAAATTGGCAAAGCCCACATAGCCAATGCCCTCTAAGAAGCCCCTCATCATTTCCGCGAGCTTTTCATCATAACCGTTTATAATGGCGGCATAGCTGCCGATCCCCTCGGGAGAATGCTCCTCCAAAAGAGCGTTTCCCAGGGCGATGAGCTTTACCTTTTTATCTCTGCCGCAGTAGCAGTTCATCACCCGCATATTGCTGTCGTCTCCGGGAATGTATTCCTGCAAAATCAGATGATCCTTGTAGCTTGAAGAATAGATGGCAGTGAGGATCGCGTCAAATTCCTCCCGGGTTTCCGCCACGAATACCTTTTTCTTGTGGGGAAACTTGCAGTTCCAATAGGCCACGGAATTGGAGGGCTTGATGATGACGGGAAAATCAAAGGGCAGCTCCAGGTTTTGATGCTCCTCATAGGAGCAGGTGATGGTTTTCGGAAAGGAAAATCCGTGCTCCGTGCAGACCTGGTAAAAGCTTTCCTTGATAGAAAGCCGCATCAGAAGCTCTTCATCGATACATTCAAATTCATAGACGCCCCGAAGCTTTTCCTGGTTGCGCACCAGGAGCTTAATGTAATTGTCCCCGCAGGGAACAAGAAGCAGCTTTTTGCCGGAGCCCTCGTACCGCCGGGCAAAATTCAAAAGGGTGGAAACGAATACCTCGTCGTCTTCCAAATTCGGCTCCACTACCTCCACCGTAACAATTTTGCTGGCGGTGCAGGGGCCTAAAATCCCCTTGCCGATAGCCACGGAAGAAATGCCGTATTCCTCGTGGAAGGAACGGGCCATGCCGTACACATTGATATCGCTGCCCAGCAGCACCGGGATAAATTCAATTTTCTCCGCCATGCTCTGCTACCTCCGAAAAGAATTGCCTGTACCAGATCAGGAAGGTGTATACCGTCCAGACCCGGCGGCTGTTATCTGCTTTTCCGTTTTTATGGTCGTCCAAAAGCTTTACAAGAATGTCCGTATGGAAGAATTTTTCCGCGTTCTCACTTTGGAAT
>CAMVYG010000121.1 GCA_947171615.1 uncultured Clostridia bacterium | reverse complement strand
TATTTTAAAATTGCAGGTGCGGTTGAAGAAATTTTGAAAATTTTCCGGTAAGCTTTTTATTGTCCACCAACAGCCTTCCTTTCCAGGGGTCAAACAGCATGATCTGGCAGCGTACCGCTGCACAGACGATTGCTCGATGATTGTTCGGCAGTCATCCGTTCTTCCTCTAACGACCAACAACTAACAGCCAATAAAAAGGGGTATTTCCAGTATGAGAACGCTTTCTTACATAAATTTCGCGCTGGCGGCTATTTTCGCTGCCTGCTGCTTCTACCAGGCCGTGTTTGCCATTGTGCGGCTTTCGGGAAAACGCCGCCAGTTTCAGGTGCAGAAGCTGTGCAGATACGCGGTGCTCATTGCCGCCCGGAACGAGCAGGCCGTGATCGGCCAGCTTCTGGACAGTATTCAAAATCAGGACTACCCTTCCGAGCTGGTAGATATTTATGTGGTTGCAGACAACTGCACGGACAGCACCGCCCAGGTCGCCGCCTCTCATGGGGCCACGGTCTATCAGCGGCAGAGCGATACCATGATCGGAAAAGGCTACGCTCTTTCCTTCCTTTTGGGAAAGCTGAAGGAGAATCACCCGGAAAAGGGCTATGACGGCTATTTCGTCTTTGACGCCGATAACCTTTTGGACCCCCACTATATTTCCGAAATGAACAAGGTGTTTTCCTCCGGGCACAGGGTGGTCACCGGCTACCGCAACACCAAAAATTTTGAGGACAACTGGATCACCGCAGGGTACGGCCTGTGGTTTCTGCGGGAATCCGAATATCTGAACCGCCCCAGAGATACTCTGAACGTGGGCTGCGCTGTGTCCGGCACCGGCTTTCTGTTCGCGGACAGCATTTTGGAAGATCAGGGAGGCTGGGACTGGTTCTGCCTGACGGAAGATCTGGAATTCACCGCAGCAATGGTGATCCAGGGGGAAAAGATCGCCTACTGCGGCGACGCCGTTTTATACGATGAACAGCCCCGCAGCTTCCGGCAGTCCATTTCTCAGCGTTCCCGGTGGATCAAGGGCTATTTCCAGGTCATTGCGGAGCACGGGGGAGATCTTTTGCATACCCTGACCGCCACCGGACGCTTCGCCTGCTATGATATGCTGATGAACACCATTCCCGCGGCGGTTTTGACCGTTTTGAGCTTTTTGGTAAACACGATCATGTTCTTTGTGGGCATCCTTTCGGCCCGTCACGAAATGGGGCTTTTTGCCTTTTCCGTGATCAGCGCCCTGGTCAATTCCTATGGCGTGCTGTTCCTCATGGGGCTCCTTCCCCTTCTGACCGAACGAAAGAAAATCCGCTGCTCCCGCCGGAAGCGGGCGCTTTACGCCTTCACCTTCCCCTTCTTTGTCTTCACCTTCGGCATCGCCATGCTGCTGGCGGTATTCGGCAATGTGGAATGGAAGCCCATTCACCATTCGGTGGCCCTGTCTATTGGGGATTTGAACGATCCTTCCCAGAAATGATTTTGTATAGAACAGAAAACTTTTCAAAAAAAGCGAAATATGGTTTCTTCCAAGAAACTTTTGTGATAAAATAACAACGGCAAGAGCCGTTGTTATTTTTTGTGTTTTCCCGCAGATTTTTGCAGAGCGGGAAAACCGGACAAAATTCTCATAAAAAAGGGGAACCGGCAGCATGGTAACGAGAGTTTTTGTAGAAAAGAAAAAGGGATATAACGTGGAAGCCTCCCATTTGAAGGCTGATCTCACAGGAAATCTGGGCATCTCCGGCATAGAAGAGGTGCGTATTCTCAATCGGTACGATGTTTCCGGGCTGAGCGCGGAGCAGTTTCAGGCTGCCTCCCGCACCATTCTTTCCGAGCCCAATGTAGACAGCGTGTACCCTGAGGACTTTCAGCTGCCCCGGGAATACCGGGTTTTTGCTATGGAATACCTGCCCGGCCAGTATGACCAGCGGGCGGATTCCGCCGCCCAGTGCGTGCAGTTTCTGACCCAGGGAGAACGCCCCGCAGTGCTTTCTGCCAAGGTCATCGGCGTCAGGGGCGCTGTTTCCGATGCGGAATTTGAAAAGATCAAGACCTATCTCGTAAACCCGGTGGAAGCCCGTGTTGCTTCCATGGAAAAACCGGAAGAGCTGGAGCTGGGGGCGGCTGTTCCCCCCGATGTGGCCCGGGTCTCCGGATTTATCAAATGGA
This sequence comes from uncultured Clostridia bacterium, assembly GCA_947171615.1. Classification (GTDB taxonomy): domain Bacteria; phylum Bacillota; class Clostridia; order Oscillospirales; family Acutalibacteraceae; genus Acutalibacter. Next base: position 4,596 of record CAMVYG010000121.1, on the reverse strand, counting down.
GCGAAGCCGAGGTGAAGGAGTATTTTGACTCCATGGGCTTTGCCATGACCCTTTCCGACCTGCTGTTCTGCCAGCAGTATTTCCGGGACGAGGAGCGGCGGGATCCCAGCGTCACGGAGCTGCGGGTGATCGATACCTATTGGAGCGACCATTGCCGCCACACCACCTTCCAGACCCGCTTAAATAAAATTGAAATTGAAGAGGGCCCTCTCCACGATGCTGTGGAAGCCGCCTTCCGCCAGTATCTTGCCACCCGGCAGGCTCTGTATGGAGAAAAGGGCAAGCCTGTCTGCCTGATGGATATGGCCACCATCGGCGGAAAGTATCTCCGCAAGGAAGGGCTGGTGCCTGATCTGGACGTCAGCGACGAGATCAACGCCTGCTCCATTGAGGCCCCTGTTACCATAGATGGAAAAACCGAAACCTGGCTGATCCAGTTTAAGAACGAGACCCATAACCACCCCACGGAAATAGAGCCCTTCGGCGGCGCGGCCACCTGTTTGGGCGGCGCTATCCGGGACCCTCTTTCCGGCCGGGCCTATGTATACCAGGCCATGCGGGTCACCGGCAGTGGCGACCCCACCGTTCCCTTTGAAAAGACCCTGCACGGCAAGTTGCCCACCCGGAAGATCACCACAGGAGCTGCCGCCGGATATTCCTCCTACGGCAACCAGATCGGCCTTGCCACCGGGCAGGTCACGGAGCTTTATGACCCCGGCTATGTGGCAAAGCGCATGGAGATCGGCGCGGTGATCGGCGCTTCCCCCAAGGCAAACGTCCGCCGGGAGGAGCCTGCTTCCGGCGATGTGATCCTTCTGCTGGGCGGGGCAACCGGCCGGGACGGCATTGGCGGAGCTACCGGCTCCAGCAAGGCCCACACGGAAAAATCCGTGGAGGTCTGCGGCGCCGAGGTGCAGAAGGGAAATCCTCCCACCGAACGGAAGCTTCAGCGGCTGTTCCGCAAGGCGGAAGCTGCACAGCTGATCAAGCGCTGCAACGACTTCGGCGCAGGCGGCGTGTGCGTTGCTATCGGCGAGCTGGCCCCCGGCCTTGCCATCGATCTGGACCGGATCCCCAAAAAATACGACGGGTTGGACGGCACCGAGCTTGCCATTTCCGAATCTCAGGAGCGCATGGCGGTGGTGGTAGCCCCCGGGGACGCAGAACGGTTTTGCACCCTTGCTTCCGAAGAAAATCTGGACGCCCAGGCCGTGGCAATCGTCACGGAAGAACCCCGGCTTAAAATGGAATGGCGGGGAGACCGGATCGTGGATCTGTCCCGGGCTTTTCTGGATACCAACGGCGTCACCCAAAACGCCGACGCGAAAATCACCGCCCCCCAGGGCGAAAACTACCGAAACGCCGTACCCACAGAGCTTCGGGAGCTCAGCGGCGTGGAGGCCTTAAAGGAAAACATGAAAAGGCTCCAGGTCTGCGGACAAAAGGGGCTTTCCGAGCGCTTTGATTCCAGCATTGGCGCTTCCACGGTGCTGATGCCCTTTGCGGGCCAGTACCAGCTGACCCCGGAGGAAGCCATGGTGGCGAAGATCCCCCTGCTGGAAGGGGAAACAGATGACTGCACCGCCATGTCCTACGGCTATATTCCCGGCATTGCCCGGTACTCCCCCTTCCTGGGAGCACAGTATGCCGTGGTGGAAAGCCTGTCGAAGCTGGCCGCTGTGGGGGCAGATCCCTTAAAGGCACGGCTTACCTTCCAGGAATATTTTGAGCGTCTCCATGAAGACCCGGCCCGGTGGGGAAAACCCGCCGCCGCTTTGCTGGGCGCTCTTTCCGCCCAGCTGGGCATGGAGCTGCCGGCTATCGGCGGCAAGGACAGCATGTCCGGCTCTTTTGAGCAGCTGGATGTGCCTCCCACTCTGGTGAGCTTTGCCGTATCTATGACAAAGGCCAGCAAAACCCTTTCCGCTTCCCTGAAGCGCCCCGGCGCCAAGGTAGTTCTGCTCCCCATTCCGGAGCGGACAGACGGCACGCCGGATTGGGATGGGCTGAAGGTCTATTACCACTCTGTTCTGCGCCATATGGAGGCAGGAGATATCCTCTCCGCCGGCGTGGTGCGGGAGGGCGGCGCCGCCGCCTGTGTGCTGCGCATGTGCTTCGGCGAGAAGCTGGGCTTCAAATTTGAAAAGGGCCTGTCCCGGGAAGCGCTGTTCGCCCCCAAGGCAGGCGCGCTGGTCATCGAGCTCTCCAGTGAGGCGGAGCTCCACTATGGCCACGGCGCGGTGCTGGGCCGCACTACCGGCACAGGCGTGGTAGAGCTGGAAGGTGAAAAGATCGGCATCGATGAGCTGATCGACGCCTGGAACGGCACTTTGGAAAAGATCTTCCCCAATTCTGCCCAGCCCGGTAAGCTTTCGGCGGATATCCCCCTGTGGGAACGCCGGGAGCAAAAGGCCCCCGCCATCAAGGCGGCAAAGCCCCGTGTTGTGATCCCCGCCTTCCCCGGCACCAACTGCGAAGTGGACAGCGCCCGCGCTTTCCAAAAAGCAGGTGCGGAAACGGAAATTCTGGTGGTAAAAAACCTGTCTCCTCAGGATATTGAAGAGACCATTGACCGCATGGAGCGGGCCATTCGCCAGGCGCAGATCATCATGATCCCCGGCGGCTTCTCCGGCGGAGACGAGCCGGAAGGTTCCGGCAAGTTCATTGCCACCACCTTCCGTAACCCAAAAATCGCCCAGGCGGTCACCGACCTTCTGGAACAGCGGGACGGCCTGATGCTGGGCATCTGCAACGGCTTCCAGGCCCTCATCAAGCTGGGCCTCGTTCCTTACGGAAAGATCACCGAGCCTAAGGAGACCGACCCCACCCTGACCTTTAACACCATTGGCCGCCATGTGTCCCGCATGGTTTACACCCGCGTCACCAGTGTAAAATCGCCCTGGCTTGCCGGCGTAAATGCCGGAGAAATACACACTATCCCCGTTTCTCACGGAGAGGGACGCTTTGTGGCAGATGACGCCACCATCAAGAAGCTGCTGGAAAACGGCCAGATCGCCACCCAGTATGTAGACTTGAACGGCACGGTCAGCGGAGATATCCTCTGGAACCCCAACGGCTCCATATGCTCCATTGAAGGCATCACCAGCCCGGATGGCCGCGTCTTCGGCAAAATGGGCCACTCCGAGCGCAAGGGAAAGAATCTTTACAAAAATGTTCCCGGCAAAAAAGATCAACTTCTCTTTGAGTCCGGCGTAAAATATTTTAAGTAACCCGGCTTTTAGTCTTTAGCTGTTAGTAGTTAGTTAATTAGAGAAAAGCGCCATTCTGTACTCTCTGTCATTCTGAGCCGACTAAAAGGAGGCGAAGAATCTCGGATAGCAGAAATCAGCGGGTGTCATTGTCTGACCTTACTCCAACGGCTGACAAGTGCTAACCGAGCATCTTTGGAAAGCTCCGAAGGTTCTTTTTCCCAGCACAGTGACAACAGGCAAGAGCGATTTAAACGATAGCTTATATCAAGGCTTTTCCCGACAGAAGGAGAGTGAACAGGCTTGAAAGAAATTCTCAGAAGAACCTGGGCGGAGATCGACCTGGACGCTGTAGCCCACAATTTCCGGGCTGTGCGGCAGGCCGCTGGCAAAAACGCTGAGGTCTGCTGCGTGGTAAAGGCAGACGCCTACGGCCACGGCGCAGTGCGCATGGCAAAGGAATACGAGGCTCTGGGAGCGGACTGGTTCGCCGTATCTAATCTGGAGGAGGCCTTACAGCTGCGGCATTCCGGCATCACAAGGCCCATTCTGGTGCTGGGCTTTACCCCCGCCGAGGAAGCGAAAACTCTCTCTGAACATTATATTTCTCAGTGCGTCTATTCTCCCGAATACGCCCGGGATCTTTCCCGCCACGCAGCGGAAGCGGGCGTATCGGTAAAAATTCATGTGAAGATCGATACCGGCATGAGCCGCCTGGGCTTTCCCTTTCAGGACATCAGCCGGGACGAGGACACGGTAAGGCAGGTGAAGGAGGCCTGCGCCCTGCCAGGCCTGTACCCAGAGGGTATCTTCACCCATTTCGCCGTATCGGACGACGGCCGGGAGGGAGACGCTTTTACCATGCGCCAGTTCGGCTGCTTTAAGGAAATGATCGAGGCATTGCTGCGGGAAGGCGTTTCCTTTGAGGTGCGTCACTGCGCCAATTCCGCCGCCGTGTTTGACTATCCCCTGTCCCATCTGGATCTGGTACGGGCAGGCATTGTCATTTACGGTCTGCTGCCCTCCGGCGTGCTGCGGAACCGCCCTGCCCTTTCCCCCGCTCTTTCCCTGTATTCGGTGGTGTCCCACGTGAAAACCCTTCAGCCCGGGGCCACCGTCAGCTATGGCAGGGAATTTACGGCGGATCGGGAAATGCGGGTGGCCACGATCCCCATCGGCTATGCGGACGGCTACCCCCGCCGTCTGGCCCCCGGCGGAGCGCAGGTGCTGATCCACGGTAAGCGCTGCCCCATTCTGGGCCGCATCTGCATGGATCAGCTGATGGCAGACGTTTCCCAGCTGGAGGACGTAAAAATTGACGACCTAGTAACCCTCATCGGCAGGGACGGCGAAGAGGAGATCACCGCCGAGGAGCTTGCCACCAAAG
>CAMVYG010000120.1 GCA_947171615.1 uncultured Clostridia bacterium | reverse complement strand
TGCGGGATCACTAGTTTTCAAGACTAGCTCCTTAAACCACTCGGACACCTCTCCATATCCAGTGTGGGTATAATAGTACCACAATTCCCCTATAGATGTCAATCCTTTTTCGGGAATTTTTCGCCCAGGAAAACAAGCAGGATTAAATTTCTGTCTTTTTGCAGACCTCGCACAAGGCCATAGCAGGCAAAGCAAGACCGCACCACAGCAAAGAATACGGCAGGCAAATCTGCCCCATTACATTCATGGGCATGTTGGAATAGTCCCACACATTGCAGCCCATTAGGTCGTTGAAAACAAGTCCGGTCACCATCTCAACTCCCGTGATAATGGCAGAACCCGTCACACAGCGAAAAGAAAGCTTCTTCCCTTTCATTTTTTCGCAGCATACCTTATTGATCAAATAGAGACACAGACCACCGGCCAGCGCCATGGAATAGTGCGTCCTGCCCCGCCAGATCATTTCCAAAGTGGGGTAGGCACAGCTTCCCGTTAAAAAAATCAAACCTTCCTTACTCACATACTACCTCCGAAAAAATTGGTGAAAGTAGTATTGCCCAAAAATCGACCTTTAACCAAATAAGCGCTCTTCCCGAAAATTCCCGGTAATTTTGCAAAACTTTAGCAGCAGCTATTTTCGTTCTTCTCAGATATCACGTATTTGCCTTTATAAGCAAGGTCAAATTTCCAGAAACAAAAATCAGCATAAAATGGCATAAAATTTTCAAATAATGGCAAGTATCCCGGGAAAGAAAGAGCTATCATTGTCATAGAGTCAGTATTTCAAATCGGAAAGGATGAGTTATTGTGGAAAGTAAAAAAACGGTAAAAGTCGCCATGATCGGCGTTGGCGCCATCAGCGGCATTTATCTGCAAAACATTACGAAAACCTTTCGGGAAATAGAGCTTACAGGTTTATGCGACTTGATTCCGGAAAGGGCGGAACAAGGCGCGGCCTATGTAAAGGAAGAAATTGAAAAAGGCACGCAGGCACCCCAGCCGAAAATTTACCGGGATATGTTCGAAGCCTTCAGCGATCCCGAAGTGGAGGTTATTCTAAACCTCACCCGTCCCTATGAGCATTTTGAAGTGACAAAGCAGGCCCTGCTTCACGGAAAGCATGTTTATTCCGAAAAGCCGCTGGGCGTAGACATGGAAGAGGCTAATGAGCTGATCGCTCTGGCAGAGCAGCGGGGACTTCTTTTGGGCGGAGCGCCTGACACTTTTATGGGAGCAGGGATCCAGACAGCCCGCAGGCTCATTGAAAACGGCATGATCGGAGATTTAGTGGGAGCCAGCTGCGCTATGGTGTGCCACGGACACGAGACTTGGCACCCTGACCCCGAGTTTTACTACAAGCGGGGCGGCGGCCCTATGCTGGATATGGGCCCATACTACATCACTGCTCTGGTTCAGCTTCTGGGAGAAGCCAAGGGTGTTATGGGAATGACGAAGAAGTCTTTCCCCCAACGCCTGATCACCTCGGAGCCTCACTACGGCGAAACCATTGATGTAGATGTGGACACTTACCTTATGGGAATGATCGAATTCACCAGCGGAGCCATTGCCCAGGTATTTACCACTTTTGATGTACATTACACTGTTCAGCCCCGTTTTGAGGTATACGGTACCAAGGGCAGCCTGATGGTACCCGACCCTAACACCTTTGGCGGGCCTGTACTGCTCCTGCGCCCCGAGGATGCTGCCGCCGCTCCCAAAACCGATCCGGGACTTGCACGCCACGGCGTACCTGATTTTTACGCAGGCTGGAAGGAAATACCTCTGTTGTACGATTATGCGGAAAACAGCCGGGGGCTGGGGCTTGCGGATCTCTGCAAAGCACTGCGCACTGGCCGGGGCTACAGGGCAAATTATCAGCAGCAGCGACATGTGCTGGAGCTGATGACGAGCTTCTCCCGCTCCTGTGAAACAAAATCTTATCTTCCCATACAAACACGCTATACCCCTACGGCATCTATGAAAAACAATCCAATGCACGGCATTTTGGACGATTGATTTTACAAGACGACCATAGTATACTATAAAATAATTCAGAAAAGGATGAAACACCTATGAAAGCAGCATATACAGGCTGGACCTGGATCCACGGCGATGAAGAAACGGCAAAGCAGCAGCTGAAGCAAAGCTTTCAGGAATGTAAATTTCTGGGCTATGACACTGTAGAAAACTTTGCCTTTCTGCGGGACTATTACAAGGATGATCCCAGTGAATTAAAGCAGTTGTCCGATTCCTGCGGTGTAGAGCTGGTGAACCTTTACGGTCATTTCTCCCTCGATGTGGAAGCCTCTCTTAAAACCGCCATGGAGCAAGTGGATTTCCTGGCCGCTATTGGCGGCACCTGGTACAACTGCCAGCACAGCGGGTTTGGCGAAGCGCCCTTTGAACGGCCTACCGATCCTGCGATGATCGATGCTATTTGTGAAATTACAAATAAGCTTGGGGCCTATGCAAAAGAAAAAGGCGTTACCGTATGCTTCCATCCGCATTTTGGCACCTGTGTGTTCACCCAGAGTGATATTGACTATTTTGCGGCGCACACTGATCCTAAATTGGTTTCCTTCTGCTTTGACACGGCTCACACCACCGTGGCCGGTATGGACCCGGCAGCCTTGATCCGGCAATACGGCAGCCGCATTGCCTATATGCATCTAAAGGATGTGGACACCTATGCGCTTTCCAAAGCGGAAGGCCGGGATAAAATGGCTTCCTTCAGGGCGTTGGGTCACGGTACGGTGGACTTCCCCGCTGTAAAAGCAGCTTTGGAAGAAGTGGGTTACGACGGCGTGCTCTGTGTGGAGCTTGATCGGCCCGAGGTCTGTAATTTCCATTCGGCTGAAGTATCCCGTATTTATCTCAGAGATGTTTTAGGAATATAAAACCGGTATGATAGTGCCCGGGAAAGGAGCAACCATATGGAGCGTCATGCGTTTTTTGAAAACCGTACTGAGCGATTCCATGCTGTTTCTTCCCCGGGCTTTTCTTTTCCGCCTCATCTCCATTCTCAGCTGGAGCTCCTTTTTGTAAATGAAGGAGCCATAGAGGTTACGATTGGAGATCATCATGCACTTCTGAAAAAAGGAAGTCTTGCGGTGATTTTTCCCAACCAGATACATAGCTATCAGAACACAGCGGAAAGCTCTTTGATCACCATGCTCATTGCCGATTCTTCCTACACTGGCGGGCTGCTGGATTCTTTGCTGCGCTTCTCCCCCGCCTCTCCTTTTTTGGAAGCAGTACATCCCAACATTCTTTATGCCATAGAAGAGCTTTTAAAGGAAAAAGATAATCCAAAACCGGACGAAACTGTGTATGCGCCACTGCTTCAGCTGATTTTAGCCCGTGCTCTGCCAGAGCTGGAGCTTTGCCAAAAACAGGGCGACTACCGCCAAAATCTTATCTGGCAGATTGCAAATTATGTAAGCGGGCATTATCAGGAGCCCTTGACCCTGGCAATGCTGGCAAAAGGCATAGGTATTAGCCCGGGAAGACTCTCCCATGTGTTTTCTGAAAAAATCGGGCAAAGCTTTCCGGCATATCTAAACCACATTCGCCTTTCTCATGCCCGGACTCTTCTGCAAAGTTCGGGGCTTTCTATCACAGAAGTTGCTGAAGAAGCCGGGTTTGAAAGCCAACGCACCTTCTTTCGCGTTTTCCGCCAATACCACGGTGTAACACCTATGGAATACCGAAATCAGAACCAGGCCGGAAAACCATTTGAAGAAAAATAAGGAGGGAGTTTCTTGTTTGACCCTACTCTGCTGCGCCAGGCAAAGGCACTGGTAGATGGAGAGCGAAAGCTGATCCCAAATCTCGCTAATCTTTCCGCCCTGCTATGGGAAAACCTGGAAAATATCAACTGGGTCGGATTTTACCTTATGGAAGATAAAGAGCTTCTGCTTGGACCTTTTCAGGGGAAACCGGCCTGCATTCATATTCCTCTTGGGAAGGGCGTCTGCGGCACTGCCGCCATAGAACGAAAAACCCTTCTTGTGCCGGATGTACATGAATTTCCGGGCCACATTGCCTGTGACTGTGCCAGCCGTTCCGAGTTGGTGGTTCCCCTGCTGGCCAATTCCGGCAGAATTTTAGGCGTGCTGGATCTGGACAGTCCCTCCCCTGCCCGCTTTTCACAGAAAGACGCCGAAGTGATGGAACAGCTGGTCCGCCTTATTGTTTCTGCCTGCGATTGGGAATAATTTCGTTTCAATGTAAAGAACAAAGTTCAGAAGCAGTCGAAAAAGAACTGCCTGTTATATTAAAGTTACGGTGCAGCCTGAGAAAAAGGCTGCACCGTTTTTATGAAGCAAGTATCTTCATTGGAAATACTGTATCTCCGTTTACCAATCGAAATAAAGAAAAAATACCGAGAAAAGCTTTTAAAGTTCTTCTCGGTATTTCTCTCTCAGACTATCTTGCCGCACCTGATATCCAGTGCTTTATCAGGCGTCAGTATATGTTTTTGCTATGCTTACAGTGATTACTTATCGCTCAGATATTCGTCTATGGACTTTGCGGCCAGTTTGCCTGCGCCCATGGCGGAAATAACAGTAGCCGCTCCGGTAACAGCATCGCCGCCGGCATATACACCCTCGCGGCTGGTCAGACCGGTATCCTCGTTGATAATGATACCGCCCCACTTCTGGGTTTCGAGGCCCTTGGTGGTGGACTTGATCAGCGGGTTGGGAGAAGTACCGATGGCCATAACGACCGTATCAACATCCAGAACAAACTCGCTGCCCTCTACGGGAACAGGACGGCGGCGGCCCTTCTCATCGGGCTCACCCAGCTCCATCTTAATGCACTTCATGCCGGTGACAAAGCCATTCTTGGGATCGCGCCGGTCATCGGGATTTTCATAGCCCAAAATCTCCACAGGGTTATTGAGCAGCCGGAAATCAATGCCCTCTTCCATAGCATGCTCCACCTCTTCCTTACGGGCGGGAAGCTCCTCCAGAGAACGGCGATATACGATATAAACCTTTTCAGCGCCCAGACGAAGCGCGGTTCTGGCAGCGTCCATCGCCACGTTTCCGCCGCCTACCACGGCCACCTTGCCGCCCTTCATAATGGGGGTAACAGGATTATCCAGATAGGACTTCATCAGATTGCTGCGGGTCAGGAACTCGTTAGCAGAATATACGCCCTTATAGGCCTCGCCGGGAATATTCATAAAGTTGGGCAGACCGGCGCCGGAGCCGATAAACACAGCCTCAAAGCCCTGCTCAAACAACTCATCTACCGTCAGAGTCTTGCCAATGACTATATTGGTCTCCATATCCACACCCATGGCCACCAGGTTATCCACTTCCTTCTGGACAATGGCCTTGGGCAGACGGAACTCCGGAATGCCGTAAACCAGCACGCCGCCGGCGGTATGCAGAGCTTCATACACAGTGACCTGATAGCCCTTTTTGGCCAGATCGCCCGCACAGGTCAGGCCGGAGGGACCGGAACCTACAATAGCCACCTTATGACCGTTGGAAGGAACGGGCTGGGGCTTTTCTGTGGCATGGGCATTGTGCCAGTCTGCCACAAAACGCTCCAGACGGCCGATTCCTACAGGCTCTCCCTTAATGCCGCGAACACATTTGCTTTCGCACTGGGTCTCCTGGGGGCATACACGGCCACAGACAGCAGGCAGACTGGATGTGATATTGATGATCTGATAGGCACCCTCAAAATCCCCTTCCTTGATCTTGGAGATAAACTCGGGAATATGGATATTCACAGGGCAGCCGCTTACACAGGGCATATTTTTACAATTCAGGCAGCGCATAGCCTCATCAATGGCAACCTCTTCGGAATAACCCGTGGCAACCTCCTGGAAGTTATGCGCGCGAACCGCAGCCTCCTGAGTAGGCATCGGGTTCTTTTTCGGATTCATATTGGCAGGCATTTCTAGCATCTCCCTTTCCTCGAACTGAGATTCAAGACAGTTTATCTCTGTCTTTTACAGTTCAAATGCTGTTTTCAGTTTTTATTTCTTAAAGAGATTGCAGGCTTCCTCATAGGCGTGCCGCTCAAAATCGTGATACATGGCGCCTCTGGACATAGCCTCGTCAAAATCCACTTCATAGCCGTTGAAATCAGGGCCATCTACACAGGCAAACTTTGTCACCTTCTTGCCGTCCTGGTTCAGGGTCAAACGGCAGCCGCCGCACATTCCGGTGCCATCGATCATGATGGGATTCATAGACACTGTGCAGGGGATTCCAGTGGGCTTTGTGGCAGCCACAACAAACTTCATCATGATCAGCGGCCCAATGGTGATCACTTCATCGAAGGTTTCACCGGCGCCGAACATTTCATTCAGGGGAACGCACACATTTCCTTCTCTTCCGTAAGAGCCGTCGTCCGTCATGACAAACAGACGGCTGGAAGCGGCACGGAACTCGTCCTCCAAAATCAGCAGATCTTTGGAACGGAAACCGATCACGGAAGTTACATCACAGCCGATCTCATGGAGCTTCTGAGCAATGGGCAAAGCAATGGCGCAGCCTACGCCGCCGCCAACGATGCAGACCTTTTTCAGGCCTTCGGTATGGGTGGCAACACCCAGAGGGCCTACAAAGTCGTGCAGAGAATCGCCCTCTTCCAGGTGATTCAGCTTTTCTGTAGTACCGCCGACGATCTGGAAAATGATGGTGACGGTGCCCTTCTGACGATCGTAACCGGCCACAGTAAGAGGAATACGCTCCCCTTCCTCATCCACGCGCAGAATGATAAACTGGCCCGGCTCCGCTTTGGCAGCGACAAAAGGAGCTTCGATCTCCATTTTTGTCACCGTGGGATTTAACTCTTTTTTGCTTACGATTTTGTACATAGCACATACTCCTTGTTCA
>CAMVYG010000119.1 GCA_947171615.1 uncultured Clostridia bacterium | reverse complement strand
CGGGGAATCTTACTGGTCGTCAATATGTCCGGACTTTCGAGGCAGCAGAGGATAGAGAGGGTCATCGGGAATTTCCTTCCAACGTAAAATGCACATTCCGGCAGGTTCTCCTTCTATCTCAGCCAAAAACATACTGATATCCTCTTTGTGCAGATCCTCACAGAATACATTTTCAGGCGGCAGACCGGCTTTTGGACGAAAAATGTCCGGCATGGCTTCAGCGTGAATTCGATGCAGCTCGTTGTAAAATGCGGCAAAAGTAGGGTAGTCTCCGGGTTCCATGGGGCGAAGTACGAGCTCCTCTGAGACGGTGTTTGAATTCTCACTCACAGTTATTGCTCCCTTCCGAATGCTTTGATAAAATCAACACAATTTTACCATAAAAGAGGCCTGCCTGCAATGAGATTTTTCCATGGTTCACTCTATGGGGCAAGAGCACTTGTGTTACTTTTTTCAACAGGCAGCAGAGCACTTTATTCAAGATAAAAAGAGAAGCGGTTTCTTTTTCGAAACCGCCTCAAAGCTTATTCTTTGGAGAACTGATCCTTGGAAACACCGCAGATGGGGCAGACCCAATCCTCCGGAATATCCTCAAATTTGGTGCCGGGGGCAATCCCGTTATCAGGATCTCCCGCTTCCGGATCATAGCGGTAACCGCATACGTCGCATACATAAGCTTCCATGAAAAATACCTCCTTATAAAATGTTTCTTTTAGAATAACCGAAAAAATGGGAAAAAATACATCTTTTCGGATGTTCCGCATTATAGTGTATCGTACCCGTGAGCTTCCGCCAGCATCATATCCTTCACCTTCATCAGCCGGATCTGGGTGGAACGCTCGTTTTCGTCCAGCTTCATGGTGATATATTTGATATTCTGCTGTAAATTTGGAATCATCACATGCTCCAGGGCGTTGACCCGGCGGCGGGTCTTTTCGATCTCTGCCGCCATGAGCTGACAGGACTTTTCGCATTCCGCCAGCTTGAGCATATCGGGAAAAATATCCGCAAGAGACTGGATCGCGTCGTCCAGGTCGCTGGAAGTGAAAGCGAAGCCATAGGAAAACATATCGTTTTCATCGGGGGTGCGCGTCTTGAAGGTGAATTTCGGAATCTCCACACTCATTACGTTTTCCACGCCGCTTTCCAGGCTGACCCTTTGCTTTGGCGCCAGCAGGGCGGTGTTCAAAACCTCTTCCTGCATACCGGCACGGGCCAGAAGAAAGTTTTTATTGGCGGCCTGGATACCCTCTTCAACATGCTCCCGCAGGGCTTTGTTTTCCCGAACCTTTTCCAGGAACTGCCGCATCAGCTCGTCCCGCTTATCCTTCAGCAGCTTGTGGCCTTTAGTCGCCGTAACCAGCTTCTTTTTCAGCCGCGTCAGCTCCATACGGGTAGGATTTACCTGTGTGCCAGCCAAAGGTCATCACGCCTTTCCGTAATACTGATCCAGGAACTTGTCATTGATACGCTTGAGCTCGCTTCTGGGAAGGATCGAGAGCAGCTTCCAGCCGATCTCCAGCGTTTCCTCAATATCCCGGTTAGTGGTATAGCCCTGAGAAACGTATTCGTTTTCAAAAGCGTCCGCAAACTGAGCATAGAGCTTATCGATCTCTGTGAGAGCGGCTTCACCCAGCACTACCATCAGCTCCTTTGCCTCCTTGCCTCTGGCATAGGCGGCAAACAGCTGGTTCATGGTACTGGCATGGTCGGCTCTTGTCTTTCCTTCGCCGATGCCCTTGTCCTTCAAACGGGACAGAGAGGGCAGTACATCGATGGGAGGGGCCACATTTTTGCGGTACAGCTCGCGGCTCAAAATGATCTGCCCCTCGGTGATATAGCCGGTCAGGTCGGGAATGGGGTGGGTTTTGTCGTCTTCCGGCATGGTCAGAATGGGGATCAGGGTGATAGAGCCATTTTTCCCTTTCTGGCGGCCCGCTCTTTCGTACAGAGAAGCAAGGTCAGTGTACATATAGCCGGGATAGCCCCGGCGGCCGGGCACTTCTTTCCGGGCAGCGGAAATTTCTCTGAGCGCGTCGGCGTAGTTTGTGATATCAGTCAAAATAACCAACACGTGATAGTTTTTCTCAAAGGCCAGATATTCCGCTGCCGTCAAAGCCATTCGCGGTGTAGCGATACGCTCAACCGCGGGATCGTTTGCCAGGTTTACAAACATCACGGTACGGTCGATTGCTCCGGTTTCCTGAAAGCTTTGAATGAAGTAGTTGGATTCTTCAAAGGTGATGCCCATAGCGGCAAACACCACCACGAAGGGATCGTTGGTGCCGCGCACCTTGGCCTGTCTGGCGATCTGCGCAGCAAGCTGGGCATGGGGCAGGCCGCTGGCGGAAAAGATAGGCAGCTTCTGCCCACGAACCAGAGTGTTCAGGCCGTCAATGGCGGAAACGCCTGTCTGAATAAATTCCTGGGGATAATTCCGGGCAGCCGGATTCATGGGCAGACCGTTGATATCGTCCCGGCGGTCAGGCAGGATCTCCGGTCCGCCGTCAATGGGGCGGCCCAAGCCGTCAAAAACACGGCCCAGCATATCCTCGCTGACTCCCAGCTCCATGCTGCGGCCCAGAAAGCGCACCTTGGAATTGGAAAGGTTGATACCGGTGGAGTTTTCAAACAACTGTACCAGGGCGTTGCCTTCATTGATCTCCAGCACCTTGCAGCGCCGCTTTTCTCCGTTAAAAAGCTCGATCTCAGCCAGCTCGTCATAGCTTACGTTTTCCACGTCCCGAACCAGCATCAGAGGACCGGCCACTTCCTGGATCGTTCTGTATTCCTTAGGCATTAGAAGTCCTCCTTTGTCTGCTTCAAATCGTCAAGCTCCTGATCCAGCCGTGCAGAGACAGCGTCATAGGTTTCTTTTCTCTTATCGGGCTGGGTGTATTTGAACCGTCCGATCTGCTCCCGCACCGGCAGGGCAATGAGCTTCTCAATATCCACACCGCTGTTCAGCGCTTCCAGAGATTTATCATAGTATTCCAAAATCAACCGCATCATATCATGCTGCTTTTCCAAAGAGGTATAAGTGTCTACCTCGTCAAAAGCGTTCTGATGGAGGAAGTCTTCCCGAATGGAGCGGGAAGCTTCCAGCTTCAGGCGGTCAGGGGCGGAAAGCGCATCCATACCGACCAGCTGCACGATTTCATCCAGCTCGGCCTCGTCCTGCAAAAGACGCATGACCTGTGTGCGCAGCGTTACCCAATCCGGAGAAACATGAGAGACAAACCAGGATTCCATGGTGTCCAGATACAGAGAGTAGCTGGTCAGCCAGTTAATGGCCGGGAAATGGCGCTTATAGGCGAGGGAAGAGTCCAAGCTCCAGAACACCTTTACAATACGCAGGGTGGCCTGGGAAACGGGCTCGGAAATATCGCCGCCGGGAGGAGAAACAGCGCCGATTACAGACAGCGCACCCTCACGGTTTTCACCGCCCAGAGTAATGACCCGTCCGGCGCGCTCATAGAACTGAGCCAGACGGCTGCCAAGGTAGGCGGGGTAGCCTTCTTCACCGGGCATTTCCTCCAAACGACCGGACATTTCACGGAGCGCCTCGGCCCAGCGTGAGGTGGAATCCGCCATCAGAGCCACGGAATATCCCATGTCACGGAAATATTCGGCAATGGTAATACCGGTATAAATGGAAGCCTCACGAGCCGCCACAGGCATATCGGAGGTATTGGCGATGAGAACAGTACGCTTCATCAGGGAATAACCGGTTTTGGGGTCGATGAGTTCGGGGAACTCGTTTAATACGTCGGTCATTTCGTTGCCCCGTTCCCCGCAGCCGATGTAAACTACGATATCGGCCTCAGCCCATTTTGCCAGCTGATGCTGTACTACGGTTTTGCCGCTGCCGAAGGGACCTGGCACAGCAGCCACGCCGCCTTTCGCAATGGGGAAGAGGGTATCGATGACACGCTGCCCGGTAATAAGAGGCATATCCGGAGAAAGCTTTTCTTTATAGGGACGGCCCCGGCGTACAGGCCATTTCTGCATCAGGGTAATGGGAACGTTCTTTCCGTCCGGCGTTTCCACCGTGGCGACGGATTCTGTTACCGTGAAGCTGCCTTCCCGAATTTCCTTGAGCGTTCCAACGACCCCGGGGGGAACCATAATTTTATGAGAGACGATCTCGGTTTCCTGAACTGTACCGATGATTTCACCGCCGGTTACAGGATCGCCGGCCTGCACACAGGGAACAAATTCCCATTTGGTTTCCCGCTTCAGGGAGGGAACTTCCACACCGCGCTGCAAGTTATTGCCGGAAACCTTCATAATATCGTCCAGCGGACGCTGAATACCATCGTAAATGCTGCTGATAAGCCCCGGCCCGAGCTCCACGCTCAGCGGTTCTCCGGTAGATTCTACCGGAGCGCCGGGACCAAGACCGGAGGTTTCCTCATAGACCTGAATGGAGGCTTCATCGCCGTGAATTTCGATGATCTCGCCAATCAGACGCTTATCGCTGACGCGTACCACATCAAACATATTCGCGTCCCGCATTCCTTTGGCGATTACCAGCGGCCCGGCGACTTTTTTAATAGTGCCTTTACTCATGTTTACCGATCACCCGTTTCGTATTAGATGTTAGATACTAGATGCTAGATATTGGATACTGGATAGACAACCGCAGGGCGGTTGTAGATGTTTGCGGAACAATCATCTTAAGAGAAAGCCTCGGTCACGCAGTGACCGCCTTCTCCTTGTGGAGAAGTACCGGCTTTCTCAAATCAAATGTTGGACACTCTGGATATTAAATGAGTGATTTCTCACTTTTCGTTGAAGATGATGTCGGAGCCCACTGCCTGTTCCACGGACTTTTTTACCATGGCAATGCCCATACCGGTATTTCCGCGCACACCGGGGATTGGAATCACGGCGGGGAGAGGGGCTTCCCGGTAACGGTCTAATTCCAGCTCCAATTCTTTTGCAAGAGCTTCCGTAATATAAATTACGGCATAATCCCGTTCTGCCAGGCTTCGCAGGGTACGGGCGCCTGTTTCATTGTCGGAAACAGGAAAAATATCAAGGCCTAAAGCGGCAAAGCCGTAAATGCTGTCTCGATCCCCTAACACTGCTATCCTATACATAGGTTTCTCTCATCCTCTCCCGAATCATATCCTCGGCGAGCCCGTTGAGCTTGCCGGAAAGAATGATCCGCACGCTGCCGATCTCACTGCGCCGGGCAAGGATATAGGCAAACAGAGGGCCAACCGTAAAGGGATTTGTCTTCTGTTCCTGAATCAGGGCCATAACCCGGTCGTCGCACCACTTTTCAAAGGCGGAATAGGATTCTTTCATTCGATCTGCGGCCTCGCTGTAAGGCGTGGAGGAAAGATAGGAAAAAATATCCTCTGGGCTTTTGCAGGCAGCCGCAGTCAGTTCCTGTAAGTTAAGAGTGGCACAGGGGGCTAAAGCGGAATCCAGAAAATCCTTCGATTTTTTTGTTTTACATGCACGCATCGCCGTTTTGATATCGGAAACCGCTACCAGCAGTTCTGTGTATTGCTCCAAAACCTGATGGCCGCTGTTTTTTCCCTTTTCCTGTACATCCATAAGGCAGGCACGATCCAGAATAATGTCGCAAAGCTGGCCGTCCTCTGTGTGCAGAAGGGTATGATAGGCACTGTCTGCGGCTTCCGCCATGGCGGAGGGGAGCGGCGAAAAATCATTTTCCTTCACACAGCGAACCATGAGCTCCGGCTCTATGGTACCACCGGGCAGAAACACATTTGTCGGCTCCGCATCGGTGACAACGCATTTAATAGCGGCCTTTAGATTATTGTAGTCGATAGGAACAAGCAGGGGGCTGAAGGGAGAAAGATCCTCTGTAAGCTCCCGAATCAAGGCCCAGGTTTTTTCTTCCTCAGCCGTCAGCATAGCTTCCGCAGAGTCTTCAGTGCCGGAGCCCCAGCCCTTATCGTGGAGAATGCGTACGCATTCCTCATAGGTTTTGCAGGAAAGCAGCTGGTCTATGTCCTGACGGCTCAGCAGGGAAAGCTCCTTAGAGCGTATCCTGGCCACCGCATAGATATAATCATTGCTCATGATTACGGCTATCTTCCTTTCTGTGTGATTACAAAGCTTGATTGTCTCTGTGCTTCAAAAGGGCTAAGCTTCCGGAAACAGAATTTTTCCAACGGTGTCCCGCAACTCGCCTTCCGCTTCCTCGAAAATCGCGCGGAAGGTACAGTTGATATCGATTCCGCCGTAAATAAGCAGAAAACCGTTTTCAATATCACAGGGAGTTTTGGAAACGGTGATCTCTCCCTGGGGGACGGCCTGCTGCAAAGCGGTTTCAAAGTCTGCGGGCAGACGGCCAAGATCCCGCTGGTTCAGGCGCATTTCCGCCTTTCCTTCTCCCGCAAAGCGGGAAGCAAGCTTCAGCAGCAGTTCAAAATATTCTGTATCCGGGGCGTTTTCCAAAGATGTCCTGGTGGAATCAATGGCGTCGCGGATCACCTGCTGCTTAAAAGCCAGCATGGCATTTCGACGCGCAAGCTCCGCTGCGGAATCACCTCTGGTGCGAATGTCCTGGGCTTTTTTTTCACCGTTCTGAAGAATAGCCTGCGTTTTGCCGGCAGCGTCTTCCTTGGCAGCGGCCAGGATTTCATCCGCTTTTTTCTTTGCATCAGTCAGAAGTGTGTCCGCTTCCTGCCGGGCGTCGTCATTTATTTTACTGAGAATGGTTTCCAGTCCTGTCATGGCTACAACCATTGCTTTTGCACAGCAAAAGCGTCCTTTCCTTGGAAATTGCGGCTGGTTTTCTACAGGAGAAAAGCCGCGTCGTGTTTGGGTGTTTGGGCAAAAACACGGGTAAAAAAAAAATTTTTTGTTAAGAGTTTTTGATA
>CAMVYG010000118.1 GCA_947171615.1 uncultured Clostridia bacterium | reverse complement strand
CCACGGCAGAAGGGAATTTGGAGTCGCCTCCCTCGGGGGTGGGGTGGATTTAAATATTTGTTTGTGATTGCGCCAACCGATTTTGCCGTCGGTCGCCTCCCTCACGGGTGGCGACGGACCTTTAACCCACCAAAAAGCAGGGCAAAGTCGCCGATTCATAATCCGGCGGCTTTGCCCTGTTTTGTCATTTTTCTAAAAAGAGACCCTTTCCTTAGGAAATCGGCTGTCTGATCTGAGGTAGAAAGGAAGTTCCGGGCAGGGAATTTTCCAACCCCAAATACTCCAAAACGGTTTTGCCGATATCGGAGAAGGTACTGCGCTCACCTAAATTTACTCCCTCACGAAGAGACTTTCCCCAGGCGATCATCGGCGTGTATTCCCGTGAGTGATCGGTACCGGGGGCAGAAGGATCGCAGCCATGATCGGCGGTGATCAGCAGCAGATCTTCCTCCTTCAGCAGAGGAAGAAACTCCCCCAGCCAGCGGTCAAACTGGGAAATCGCCCCGGCATATCCATCAACATCATTGCGATGGCCGTATTTCATGTCAAAATCCACCAGGTTCACAAAGCAAAGCCCCTGAAAGCTTTCCTGAACCAAAGCCGTTGTTTTTTCCATGCCGTCCTGATTATCGACCGTGTGAAATTCCCTTTCGATGGACCGCCCCCCGAAGATATCCCATATTTTTCCGACGCTGATCACAGAAAGCCCGGACCCCGCGATCACATCCAGCATGGTTTTTCCCGGAGGGGGCAGTGAAAAATCCTTTCTGCGCGGAGTGCGCTCAAAATTCGGTGCTTCCCCGGTAAAGGGTCTGGCGATCACGCGCCCAACAGGCAAAAGCTCCCTGGCAATGCCGCAATACCGGTACAGCAGCTCCGGGGGAACGATCTCCTCATGAGCGGCGATCTGGCACACGCT
Source organism: uncultured Clostridia bacterium (assembly GCA_947171615.1). Lineage (GTDB taxonomy): Bacteria > Bacillota > Clostridia > Oscillospirales > Acutalibacteraceae > Acutalibacter. Next base: position 5,962 of record CAMVYG010000118.1, on the reverse strand, counting down.
GTCCGCCGAGGTATAGAGGATCAAATCACCGGTCTGCTTATGCTTTTCTCCAAATTTTCGCAGCACCTCCGTGCCGGAAAAAGGGAGGTTGCAGAGCAATCCCCGTCCTGTATGCCGGGAGAATTCCCGGCAGAATTCCTCAGGAAAGCCCTGAGGATAAACGGGCAATGGATCTTCTGAAATGATCCCGCCGATCTCCCAATGGCCCACTGTGGTGTCCTTTCCCCGGGAAGCTTCCTTCATACGCGCAACGCAGCCCGAAAAACCCAGGCCCTGTTCCGAAAGAGGATCGATCCCCCGGATATGAAACAGCCCCAGCTTTGCCAAAGTGGGAACAGAAAACAGGGGACTGCTCCGAATCGCCCGCAGCGTATTGCTGCCTGCGTCTCCGTATTCCCCCGCGTCAGGCATTTCACCGATCCCAAAGCTGTCCAGCACAATGAGAAAAACACGTTTCATAAGCGTTCCTTTCCCGGTTTCTTCCCGTCTCCGAGAAGATTCATAAAAGCCGTCATACAGGGGCCGGACAACAGAGCCGCCAGGATCGTGCCAAGGCCCAGAGCCCCGCCCATGGCCCAACCGACCAGTACACAGGCTACATCAAACATGATTTTGAACGTGCGCAGCGTCACGGGAGTTCTCTCCGAAGCATACAGCATCACCGCGTCCACCGGCCCGCAGCCTAAATCGGCATGAAGGTAGCAGGCCATTCCCAATCCAAATGAGACGATTCCCGCCAATGTGCTGCCTATCCTGCCGATCCACCCCTGGGGCCCATAAGAAAAATATTCCAAAAACAGGTTGATCAGCGGGCCGATCCCCACAACAACGGCCACTGTTCCGATCCCGATGCGTTTTTTATCCAAAAAGAAAATCAGCGTCAGCATCACTGCGCCGATGAGCACGTCGGCTGTTCCCAACCGAACACCCAGTAAAGCCGCCACGCCGCTGTACAGTACAGAGATCGGGTCCATTCCGATGCCGGAGCAGAAAAAGAACAGGCCCGCCAAGGCCAGAAGGATAATACCGGCAAGCAGAAACCCGAAACGGATCACCCATGACATGTTTTTCCCGCTCCGCGTCATTGAACGCCACCTAGTTCTGTTCTATCCCTTTGGATCAGCAGCTTTACCGCTTCCCATGCGGTTTCAATGGCCGGCGCGGTATCGTGAAACGATTCGTCTTCAATCCCCCGCTTCCACCGTTCCTGATTGGCGCATACCAGCAGCACCGTACCTGTTCGAACCCGAAGGGAGCTTCCCAGAATAAACAAAGCCGCCGATTCCATTTCCGAAGCAAGGCAGCCGCCCCGCAGCCACGCATTCCACCGATATTGCAGATATTCACTGACAGGCTGGCGCTCCGGATCGTGCTGCCCATAATAGGAATCCTTACACTGCACCACGCCGATATGATATTTTCTGCCCAATGCTGCCGCGGCCTGCTCCAAAGTGCATACCACCTGATGATCTGCCACCGCGGGAAATTCGATGGGAAGGTATTCCGCGCTGGTTCCCTCTGCCCGAATGGCTCCATTGGCAATGACAAGTGTTCCGGGAACGACCTGCTCATGCATTCCGCCACAGGTACCCACCCGGATAAAGGTGTCCGCTCCCAGCTTGACCAACTCTTCCACCGCGATCGCCGTGGAGGGCCCGCCGATGCCGGTGGAGGTCACGCTGACCTTTTCCCCCAGCAGGGCGCCGGTATAGGTTTTGTACTCCCGGTTGCAGGACACCAGCCGGGCGTCTTCCAAAAAGGAAGCGATCTGTTCACAGCGCCCGGGATCGCCGGGCAAAAGGACATAGCGTCCTACATCGCCCTTCTGCATATGAAGATGATACTGGTATGAGTTCAAGCTTCTTCCTCCTCACGAATCAGCCTGACTACCCGGCTGGTACCCAGGCGGGACGCGCCCAACTGCAAAAAACGCTCCGCATCCTCCAGTGTTTTGATGCCGCCGGCAGCCTTGACCTTCACTTCAGGCGGACAATTTTTTCGCATCAGCTCCACATCCTCCGGTGTAGCGCCTCCGGAAGAAAAGCCTGTAGAGGTTTTAATATAATCGGCGCCGGAACGGCTGACCACATCACAGAGGCGCAGCTTTTCTTCTTCGGTCAACAGGCAGGTTTCAATGATGACCTTTAGAATATGATTTCCAGCCGCCTCCTTGACCTGCCGGATCTCCTGCAATATTTCCTCATATTTTTGATCCTTGACCCAGCCGAGATTGACCACCATATCGATCTCAGCAGCGCCGTTTGCCACGGCGTCCCTTGTTTCCGCCACCTTGACCGTGGTGGTGTTGTAACCGTTGGGAAAGCCTATCACCGTACAAATAGTCAGGGAGGGATAGGCGCTGTGCACGGCTTTTACGTAACTGGGCGGAATACACACCGAAGCGGTATGATAGGTTTCCGCCTCCCGGCAGAGCGCATCGATCTGTTCCCATGTGGCCTGGGGCGTCAGCAGGGTATGATCCACCCGGCTGAGAAGCTGATTTTTATCCATAGCAAAAGCATCCTTTCTGTAGAAATTTTCGCAGGAGTCTGAGCCGTGTATTACTTCTCCCGAAAACGGCGGGCTGAAGCGGCGGCTCCCAGCACCCCGGCGTCGTTTCCAAATACGGCCAGCCTGAGCTCCGTATGGCTGTAATAGCGGGTATAGGTCGTGTGTTCTCCCATACCGGCTTTAAGCGAATCCAGAAGAATGTCTCCCGCTTCGCTGATCCCTCCGCCGATGGAGATCACCTCCGGCCCGAAAATATTCAAAAGGCTTACCAGGCCCATGCAGACCTCCCGGATATACTCCTTCCAAATAGCAACGACTTTCTCATTCCCCGCCTGAACGGCAGCCAGGATCTCTTCAGCGGAGGAAAACCCTTCCGCCCTGCGAACCAGAGCGCTGACAGAGGCATACCGCTCGTAACAGCCCCGTTCTCCGCAGGAACATGGCTCGCCCCCTGCGTGGGTGATCATGTGACCGTATTCCGAAGAAGTCCGTGCCAGTTCACGGTGCGGCTTTCCGCCTACGATCGCCCCACCGCCCACACCGGTACCCAAGGTAAGATAGAGGGCGTTTTTCTCCCCCATCAGAGAGCCTGCCGACCATTCCGCCAGCATTGCCGCCTGGGCGTCCTGCTCCAGAACCACCGACCTGCCCAGTCTTTGGAACAGCAAAGGCCCCAGAGGAACCTTGTCCCAGCCAAGATTGTCGGCGGTGACAAGTCCCGTATCATTGTTCACATCACCGGCACAGGCCACGCCGATGGGCATCTCGCTCCCCTTCCAGCCATAGATCACCCCGGCAGCGATATCTGCCAGAGCCGCCGGATCGTTCAGCGGTGTGGGCCGCCGCTCCCGGCAAAGGATCTTCCCCGCCTCATCAAGCAGCGCGAACTTGATAGAAGTTCCTCCGATGTCGATCCCAATCGCGTTCAAGAGGCCTGCTCCTTTCTATGGATCCGCCCTCCCGCCAAAACAAAGAGAGGCTCCATTTCTTCTGTCCAGCCTGTCAGCAGCGCCTCTCTGCCGGCTTGCAGCCCATAAGGGAGGCCAAGCCATCTCATGGCGTTTTCCGAGGCAGTCCGGCACGCCTGGCAGTCAGGCGCTCCCAGGGAGATCAAATTTTTCACAGCTCCCGGCAGATAGGTTCCACCGCCGCAAAGTCCGCCGCCCTTGATCCGGGAGATACCGTCCTTCACCTCAACCATCTGCCCGTTGTCCTCATATTCCCCATCAGGCAGATTTGTAGTGGGTACGGCGTCGGAAACCAGCATCAATCTATCCGGCCCCTTACAATGCCTTACTAATTGTACCACACCAGGGTGCACATGGACCAGATCTGCAATCAGCTCACAATAAATTTCTCTTTCCGTCAGGGCGGCAGTGAGATAACCGGGGTCTCGGTGCAACACCGGGCGCGAGGCGTTGAAAATGTGGCAAACTGCGCCTACGCCGCTTTCAAAGGCGGACAGGCCTTCCTCATAAGTGGCGTTGCAGTGGCCTGCCTGCACCCGAATTCCCATGCCTTTCAGCAGGGAGATCACTTCTCCCGCACCGGGCTCCTCCGGAGCCAGAGTTATTTCCTTTACCACATGCTCATACCCCTGAAGCAGCTTACGGCACGTCTCTGCCGAGGGAGTCTGCACAAACTGCGCCTCCATGGCTCCCAGCCGATCCCTGCTGATAAACGGCCCCTCCAGATGGGCTCCCAGAAGCCGCGCGCCGGGGGCTTCTCCCTTTTTCTGGCGTTCCATCACCTGGGCGATCATTTCCAGGGAGCTCCGCATCACCTCCACCGGCCCGGTATAGGGAGAGGCCAAAACCCCTCCCACACCGGATTCCGCCAGCCGAAGCAGCCACCGCTCCATCGCTTCCACGGAAGGCTGCATCACATCAAAGCCGTCCCCTCCGTGAATGTGGGGGTCGATCAGCCCCAAAGTAAGCGTATGGCAATGATAGTCTCCGCAGGAGCCTGAGGCAGTCCGCACAATTTTCCCGTTCTCAATTTCCACAATGCGGTTCTGCTCCCAGCCCTGCTCCGTCAGCACCCGGTCTGCTCCCAGTGTCAATCTCATCTTGCTCATCCTTTCATGGAGCCCACGATCACACCCTTGACAAAATACTTTTGCAGGAAGGGATAAATCAGCAGAATGGGTACCGTACACACGATGATGTTGGCATATTTCACCAGGGTTTTGGCGGCGGACTGATTGCCTCCGCTAAGTCCCGGGCCCCGCTTTCCCGCTCCGGCCATTACCTGATTGCCATCGATCAGGATCTCCCGCAGCACAGACTGAATGGGATATTCCGAACGCTTGGTCAGGTACAGCATGGGCTCGTACCACATGTTCCAGTAGCCCACTACGCTGAACAAAACCAGCACGGCGATGACCGAGCCGCTCAGCGGAATCAAGATCCGGGTAAGGATCGTAAAGTCGCTTGCGCCGTCGATCATGGCAGCTTCCTTTAAGCCGTCAGGCACCCCTGCAAACTGGGTGCGCATGATAATGATATTCCACACACTGACCGCGCTGGGAAGTAAAATGGCCCAGGGCGTGTTCATCAGGTGCATTTTGTTGATCAAAAGGAAGGACGGGATCAGCCCCCCGCCGAAATACATGGTGATGGAAAAATAAATCATGATAGGGCGCTTGAGCATCACGTTGCTTTTGGCAAGGGGATAGGCCGCCGTCACTGTTGTGGCAAATTGCAGCAGCGTACCCACGATTATGTAAAACAAAGTGTTCTTAAAGCCATTGAGAATATTTTTGTTGGCAAAGACGATTTTGTAGGCGTCAAACTGCACGCCCTCCGGCCACAGCATCATACCGTTGTTTTTCATCACCACCGCCGGGTCGCTTATAGAAACCACGAACACCTGGTACAGAGGGATCACACACACCAACGACAGCAGAATCAAAAAGAAATAGATGATCCCGTCCAGAGCGACGTCCCCCGGACCTCTTTTTACTCTTTTTCTTGTTTTCATAGAGTTCTCCTACCACAGACTGGTTTCTGTCGTCCTGCTGCTGAACCAGTTGGCGAAAATCAACAGCAGAAAGTTTATCACTGTGTTAAACAGCCCCACAGCCTCAGAATAGCTGTAATTGCCGCCCTTGATGCCCTGCCGGTAGATAAAAGTGCCGATCACATCGCCGGTTTCATAGGTCAGGGGCTGATACAGCAGCAGGATCTTATCGGCATTGGCGCTAAGCAGATTGCCAATGCTCAAAATCATCAAAATCACCATGGTAGGTACGATACCCGGCAGAGTGATGTGCCAGATCTGCCGAAGTCGCCCGCACCCGTCCATGCGGGCGGCTTCGTACAAAGCGGGATCAATGTTGGTAAGGGCGGCTATATAGATGATGGAGTTCCAGCCGATCATCTGCCACAGGTCGGAAAATACAATCACGCTGGGGAACAGCGCCGGACTGTTGAGAAACGACACCGGTGAG
>CAMVYG010000117.1 GCA_947171615.1 uncultured Clostridia bacterium | reverse complement strand
TGTTTCTTGTTGGCAGACATGTTTCCCTTTGTCAACCGATGGTAGCTTTTGCAGACAATTCTTGTCTGCGAAAGCCATCCTTTCTTTGGAAATTGCCCGGATGATTTTCCAAAAAATCATCTTTCAAGCGGTAAAAGCCGCAAAACCTGGTTTGAAAAATCTATTTTTCAAACTTTCTCCTAAACAGTTATACCGAATTCTATCACAATTTCTGCCATTTTGCCAAGAGCCGGTTCACGCTTTATTTAAGATCGGCTTCTGTTTTGAAAAAGAGGCCAAAGCGTTTTTTACTGCCTTGTAAGGGCTTTGACCACAAAAAACTTCTCCTTTCCAGATTGCTCTTTTTCCCTTTTTATACTATACTGACTATACGAAGTATCGGTCAGCAAAGATCGGTCATTCACACGGAAAAAACTTTTTCTGTGGCCTGGGGCTTGTTTGAAAATAAAGAAAGTTTGAAAAATAAATTTTTCAAACAACCCCTAATAATGAAAGGAATCCGTTTTATGAAAAGAACCGCTGCTTTTCTGCTTGCGCTTTGTCTGCTTCTGGGAGGGTGTTCCGCCGGAGAAGCTCTCTCCTCCGATGTGGAGGGAAGCTCTTTCATCAGCTCTGTACCGGAAGCTTCCGCCATTTCGCTGACCGATTCCAACGGCGATACTCTGGAAATACCCCCCAGTCCCAAAACAGTATGCCTGTACGGTTCCTATGCCGACGCCTGGCTCTCCGCCGGGGGAAGCCTTGTGGGAACCACCGAGGACGCGGTGGAAGAACGGGGGCTGAATGTGGGAGACGCCGCCATTGTAGGCACTGTAAAAGAGCCCAACACCGAAAAGATCATTGCGCTGAACCCGGAGCTTGTGATCCTTTCCGCCGATATTGCCGCACACAATGATATTCGGGACGTGCTGGAAGCCGCCGGACTTGCCTGCGCCTATTTCCGGGTAGATACCTTTGAGGATTACGCCTTCATGATGGAACAGTTCTGCGCTTTGACCGGGCGGGAGGATTTATATCTGGAAACGGTGGAGCAGCCCGGGGCTTTGATTGAATCCGTCACCGCCGCCGTTCAGAAACAGCAGACGGAAACTGACCCACCGCCTTCTGTCCTGCTGATCCGGGCCTTCTCCTCCGGCATTAAGGCCAAGGCGGAGGAAGAACTGGCCGGAGCTATCCTCAAAGAGCTGGGCTGCCATAACATTGCCAGCGACCACCCTTCCATGCTGGAAGACCTGAGCCTGGAGGAAGTGATCGAAGCAGACCCGGAGTTCATTTTTGTCACCACCATGGGCAGTGAAAAAAAGGCCCTGGACTATCTAAATTCCCTGATTGCGGAAAATCCCGCCTGGCAGGGGCTTTCCGCCGTAAAAGAGGGCCGGTATGTGGTGCTGCCCAAAGAGCTGTTCCACTATAAGCCCAATGCCCGCTGGGGAGAAAGCTACGCATACCTCGCCGATACCCTCTACCCTGACATTGACTATGAAAAATAACACCTGGAAAAAGCTGATACTTGCCGGACTTTTCACCCTGCTCTGCGCCCTTTTGGGGCTGAGCCTGGGTTCTTCTTCTTTACCCTTTTTTCAAAGTCTTGGAAAGCTGCTGCGGGGCGATGTTTCTTCCCCGGAGACCCGCATTCTCCTATATGTGCGCCTGCCCCGGGTCTGTGCTTCCCTGCTTTCCGGCGCGGCGCTGGCGGTCAGCGGTGTGCTGATCCAGGCGGCCCTGGGCAATCCCCTGGCTGCGCCCAATGTGATCGGCGTCAACGCCGGAGCGGGGCTTTTCACCTTCCTCTCCATGGCTGTTTTGCCCGGGCTTCGCTGGGCTGTCCCATTGGGAGCTTTTTTGGGGGCGCTCCTTGCCACCCTGATCATTTACGCCATTGCCGCCTCCGCAGGGGCGGGAAAGCTTACCATCCTTTTAGCAGGTGTGGCAGTCAGCAGTATCTTCACTGCCGGGATCAACACCATCAAAACTTTTTTTCCGGACACCCTGTATAACGGCAGCACCTTTCTGATCGGCGGATTTTCCGGCGTTTCCCTTCGGGATATTACCCCGGCCTGGGCACTGATCCTGGCGGCGCTGCCGGTGGCGCTGCTGCTGGCCCGGCCCACCGACGTGCTGTGCCTTGGGGAAGAAACCGCCTACAGCCTGGGACTTCCTGTAAAGCAGGTGCGCTTCGGGCTGATCCTTACCGCCTGTGTGTTGGCCGGCTGCGCGGTAAGCTTTTCCGGACTTCTCAGCTTTGTAGGGCTCATTGTTCCCCACATTGCCCGTAAGCTTTTCGGCGCCTCCCACCGGGTACTGTGCGCGGCCAGCTGCCTTTTGGGGGCGGGCTTTGTCACCCTTTGCGACCTTCTCAGCCGGGTGCTGTTTGCCCCTTATGAAATTCCGGTAGGGATCCTTCTTTCCCTGCTGGGCGGCCCCTTCTTCCTGTTTCTTCTGCTCCATGGCCGCAAGCGGGGCTACGCTTTTCAAACAAAGAACGTCCGCTCCGGAAAGAAAGGGGGCGGGGTACAATGATAAAATTTTCCAATGTGCGAACTGGGTACGGCCCCCGGGAGATTTTGCACGGCATCAGCTTCACAATAAACCGCGGGGAGATCCTTTCCCTTATCGGCCCAAACGGCTGCGGAAAAACCACCCTGCTTCGGGCTGCCTGCGGGCTTTTGCCTCTATCTGACGGAGAGATCCTGTTTCACGGAAGAAATCAGGCAGAGTATGGGCGCAGGGAATTTGCCAAACTGGCAGCTTTTCTACCTCAGGTACGGGATGTTCCCGCCATTCGGACGGACAGATTCATTGCCCATGGCAGATACCCCCATCTCTCCTTCGGCCGCAGTCTCACGGCAAAAGACCGTAAAGCAATAGAGCTTGCTATAGAGCAAACCGGCGTTTCAAATCTTTTGAAAAAGGAGCTGACAGAGCTTTCCGGCGGAGAGCGGCAGCGCGTCTATTTAGCCATGACTTTAGCCCAGGATGCGGAAGTTCTATTTCTGGACGAGCCCACCACCTACCTGGATATCGGCCAGAAATACGAGACCCTGGAGCTGATCCGGCAAATCAGAGACTTGGGAAAGACCATTCTCATGGTGCTTCATGATCTGCCCCTTGCCTTTTCCTACAGCGACAGGGTCGCCCTTTTGGAAAACGGCAGTCTGCTGACCTGCGGCTCCGCTGACCAGGTGTTTGACAGCGGCCTGCCCGCCAAAATATTCGGCGTTTCCTCCCGCCGGGTGGAAGCGGAAGGACATCCGGAATACCTGTTTTTTCAAAAACAGATGGGGTAAAATATACTAAATTCTATTGAGGCCACAAAAAAAGCAGGAAAGAACTTCTCACGAAGCTCTCTCCTGCTTTTTATGCTTTTTACTCTGCCAGGGCTCTGGTCAGCCAGGCCTCGGCAATATCCAGGGCCAGATACAGGCCGTTCTTTTCACTGGTCTTTACGATCTGCTTTCTGGTGCGGATTTCAGGATCGGTATACATCAGCTGTACCGTAACCTTATCGGCTACCTCAAGATCGCCCACCTTTTTCTTGGTTTTTACATCGATCTTAATGACGTATTTATCCTTCATGCTCCCATAATAAATGGTATCGCCGGAGCGCACCAGGGGCTTTCCCTTATAGGTGGGGAAGCTGCTCTTTTCCTGCTTTGCCTTCGGCGCCGCTTTCTGCTCGCTCAAAAAATCACCGCGCTTTCCTTCATCAGATTCCCCGTCACTCACCCAGATAGGAACGAACCATCGCCTTCAAAAGCTCATCCCGGTCGATCCGGCGCACCAGGCTGCGGGCGTTATTGTGGGTGGTGATATAGGTGGGGTCCTCGCTCAGCAGATATCCCACGATCTGACTGATGGGGTTATACCCCTTCTCTTTCAGCGCATCGTACACCGTAAGCAGAATACGCTTCATGTCTGCTTCCCGCACCTCTTCCATGGAAAAGGTGATGGTATTATTTCTGGAAAAATCCTCCGCCATGTGGAACACCTACCTTTCGTGTATCTTTTATCATACAGGATATTTTCAGGAATTGCAAGGTTTTCCGGCCTGCTTTTTGTGAAAATCTTTTTTCGGAAGACTGCCGCCGGTTTTCAGGAACGAAGGGTGGCCCCTGCTTTGCCCAGTTTTTCCACAATGCCGTCCACCACAGGCTGTACTTCTTCCTTGGAAAGCGTCTTTTCCTGGGAGGAGAAGGCAAACCGCAGGGTCAGGCTCTTTTTCCCGTTTTGAGAGAAGGAATCGATCAGGGATACGCCGGTCAGCAGGGAAGGATCGATCCCGGCCCAGGCCGGGGACAGATCCGCATATTTCAGCCCATCAGGCACCAGGAGGGACAGGTCAAAATCGATGCCGGGGAACCGGGAAGGTTCCCGATATTCCAGATCCTTTCCATTCAGTGCGGCAAAAGTATCCATATCCAACTGAGCGCAAACCACCGCCGCCTTCCGGTCCAAATTGGAAAGTACGGAGGGGTGCACTGTGCAGAGCCATCCCAGGCTTTCTCCACCGCAGGAAATTTCCGCCGTGTTTCTGGGGTGCTGCCAGGCGTGAAGGGGCTCCCGGTTCGCAAGAGAAAGCTCTGTCCGCTTGATCTCCCTGCCCAGGGTTTTCACGATTTCCAGCAGGCGGAAATACAGCTCTTTTTCGCTTTGGGTCCTGCTGTAAAGCACGATGCCCAGGGCCTTGCGCTCTGCGCATTCACCGCTTTCTTTCCTGCCCTCGCATACCCGGCCGATCTCAAACATGCCGAATTCCGCCGCAAAAGAGCGGTTTTCCTGCACAAAGGAAAGCAGCGTCGGCCCCATGTTGGTGCGCAGGGTCTCATGGTCAGGAGACTGCGGGCTTAAAAGCTTCACATTTTCTTCCAGCCCGATTCCCAGCTCCCGGCATTTTTTCGCGTCGAACCAGATATAGGAATGCACTTCATGCAAACCGTACCGTTCTACCAGAATATCCTTTGCAAAATTGTCGGATTTATTTGCCGCGCTCTTTTTTCTGGGATAAAGCGGACTCAGGGTAGTGGCAATCTCAAAATTATCATAGCCGTAAATTCGGGTGATCTCCTCGATGATATCCGCCTTGATAGTTACATCCTTGGTGGCCCGCCAGGAGGGTACCGTCACCTGGAATTCCGCGCCGTCATAGTCAGCCTCAAAGCCCAGAGAACGCAGGGTGGAAAGCACCTGTTCATCGGAAATTTCAATGCCGGTATACCGGTCTACATAGCGCTTATCGAATTGCAGGGAGATCTTAGGATAGCGCTTCACATAAACGTCTGTCAGGCGGGAGATCACCTGTGCCTGGGGATCGATGTCCAACAGCAGCTTCACAAACCGGGCAATAGCCGGCACGGTCATTTCAGGATCCAGTGTTTTTTCATACCGCATGGAAGCGTCTGTCCGCAGACCCAGCCGGGTAGAAGCCCTGCGCACACTGACCCCGTCAAAGGTGGCGGATTCCAGCAGCAGGCTGTCGGTATCGTCCTCGATCTCAGAGGCCAGGCCGCCCATGACTCCCGCCACTGCTACCGGCTGCCCCTTGGAGCAGATCATCAGGGTATTTTCATCAATGGAGCGCTCCGCACCGTCCAGGGTCTGGAACACAAAGGGTTCAGAGAAGCGCTTCACCTCGATACAGTCCACCTTGGCGCAGTCGAAGGCGTGCATGGGCTGGCCCATTTCCAGCATCAGGTAGTTTGTGAGGTCCGCCAGCAGATTGATGGCCCGGCTGCCGCAGTAGAACAGGCGGATCCGCATATTCACCGGGCTTACCTTCTTTGTGATGTTCCGCACCTTCAGGCCGGAATACCGGAAGCAGAGCTCCTTGTCCTGCACATCGATGGAAATGGGGTCGAGCCCATCAAACTGGGAAAGCTCCACGGTTTCCAGGGGCTTTAACTCCCGGCCGGTCAGCGCCGCGAATTCCCGGGCAATGCCGTAATGGCCCCACAGATCCGGACGGTTTGTAAGGGACTTGTTATCCACCTCAAACACAATATCCCGAATGGCGTAAAGCTCGGTCATATCGGTTCCCACGGGAGTGTCCTCCGGCAGCTCCCACAGGCCGGAATGGTCGGCGGAAACCCCCAGCTCATGCTCCGAGCAGCACATACCGTGAGATTCATATCCGGCAAGCTTTGCGCAGCCGATCTCCACGCCGCCTACCATGCCCCCTTCCTTGACGAAGGGCACGATCATACCCGCCCGCACATTGGGCGCGCCGCAAACTACATTGTACACCTTGTCGCCGCCGTCTACCGTAAGCAGATGGAGCTTTTGGGAATCCGGGTGGTTTTCCACCGTCAAAATCTTTCCCGCCACTACGTCCCGCAGGTTTTCTCCCATGTGGAACACTTCCTCCACCTCGGCGGTGGAAAGAGTAAAACGATGGATCAGCGCTTCCAGGTCCAAGCCGGAAAGATCTACAAAATCTCCGATCCAATTCATTGAAATAAGCATTGGTTTTCAGCCTTCCTTTCCTGTTTCTCCGGGTACTTTCTCATTCATGCCGGAACTGGGACAGCGCCTTGAGGTTGCCGCTGTTCAGATCCCGGATATCCTTCACGCCGTATTTCATCATCACAAGCCTGGTAAGCCCCAGACCGAAGGCGAAGCCGGTATATTCCTCCGGGTCAATGCCGCCCTCCTTCAGTACATTGGGGTGGATCATACCGCAGGGACACAGCTCTACCCAGCCGGAATGATGGCAGGTGGAGCAGCCCTCTCCACCGCAGATCAGGCAGTTGATATCCAGCTCAAAGCCCGGCTCCACAAAGGGGAAAAAGCCGGGGCGCAGCCGCACCTTTACGTCCCGCTCGAACACCTCGGAAAGCATGGTTTTCATAAAATAGATCAAATTGGAAATGGAAATATTCTTATCCACCATAATGC
>CAMVYG010000116.1 GCA_947171615.1 uncultured Clostridia bacterium | reverse complement strand
GCGCTCAATCAGTCCTCTGACAAAGTTCAGATCGTGATTTTGTTTGAAATCCGCAGGCGCGCGGGCAACGGTTTTCCCATCCAGCTCAGTAGGACCGCCGGATTCATAAATTCCCTCCGTACACCAAAACATCATTTCACTGGCATCGGGAAATACGCAAAGAAAGCCTTCCCGTTCCGCCAATATGGACCAACTGCTGTAAACACACTGACCCCAGCCTGTCATCAGGCCTCCATGAAGACTCACAATCAAGGGCGCTTTCTTCTTCGGATCATAAGAAGAAGGGACATACTCATACCAGATATCCTCTTTGCCGTCTGCAATAACTTCCTGAAATTTCTTCAGGCGTTCCGGATAGGGCTGAGAATTATTGCCGTTTTCGTTCACCACAATATCCGAACCCTTGAGCTGCTCCGGAAGATAATCCCGGTTTTCATCGTCTGGTGTGCCTGCCCGAAGGCTTACTTTCGCGTTCATTTTATTCCTCCTTTTTCAACAAAAATAATTTTTGCTGTCTTTAGTATAATTTCTCCTTTTTCTCCTTTCTATCGTTACTCTGACCATAATTATTCATTCTATGACGTGAATCTTTGAGCGGTAAGTTAAAAATCTCATTTTATGAAAATCATATTTTTCACATTTCTGCTCTGCTTTTTGATATTCCAAGCATCTGTCTTTAGCTATAATGATAGATGAAAAACAAAAGGCAACGCGGAAGGCTTTGAGAAACCACTCCCTTAAGCCGAACGCTCTCTGCCGGAAAAGAAAGGAACGTGGACTCTATGAAAACGCTGTATGCACAGGAACTAAAACCCCTACTGAAAACCTATGGCCGCTGTTACAATGACTCAAAAGAAAAGCGATTGTATTTTAACTGGACAGGCGCTTCCATAGAATTCAAATTCCGCGGCTCTCTTCTCATGGCGGATCTCACCGCCATAAACGGAGAAGAACCCGTATTCAGCATATGGAATAAAGAGCCTGTCACACGGCAAACCTGGCCCGTAATCGGCATAGTGATTGACGGAAATTACGAAAAGATAAAAAAGCATGAGCTCACCGAGAATGAAAACCGGGTGATCCTTTATAGCGGCAGCGACTCAGACCCCCATACAATTCGTGTGATTAAGTTGACGGAAAATTTCAAAGCCTTTACCGCGCTCCATTCGGCTTCCTTTGAAGGAGAGCTCTTAACTCCGGATCAGAACAAACGACCGGAAATTGAATTCATCGGAGACTCCATTACCTGCGGCTTCGGCAATCTTTCAGAGGATCGTTCCCAGGGCTTCTTTTCCTACACGGAGGACGCCCTGAAAACTTACGGGATGATTGCCGCGGAAGCCTTACAGATGAATTATAGCGCCATTTGCTTTTCCGGAATTTCCACTACAAAATACGGCGGAGAACTGGTGCAGTATGCCATGGATGAACTGTATCCTTATACGGATCGCATACTTAGTGACAAGCTGGGATATGCTGAAGCAGAACTGTGGAATTTTTCTGAATCTCCCAAAGATTATATCGTGATAAATTTGGGCACCAATGATTCTCATGCCGTTACATATGGCAACCACAAAGCGCCGGATCAGTTGTTTTTTGAAGGATACCTGCGCTTTCTGAAAACTTTACGCAGCTTAAACGGCGCCCAAGCAAAAATTATTTGCTGCCTGGGAAGTATGAGTTATTATTTTTACGATGACATTCTGCGTATCGTGGAGAAATATAAGAAGGAAACCGGAGATTCCCAGGTTTACTGTATGAAATTTCGCCAGATGCTGTTTTTTGACGGTTTCGGGGCCTGCGACCACCCCTCCGCGAAAACTCATCAGAAAATGGCGGATGAGTTGATCGCCTTCCTGCGTTCTATTTCCTGATGATCCGGCGCATTTTTGACTAACTGAAAAAAGAAGCGGGATGTAGATTTTCTACATTCCGCTTCTTTTTTGCTTTATCACAGAGTTGTTACGTTTTCTGAATTCAGTCGATATGCGGCATACCATAAGTTCCAACGGAAAGCGAATCTTTCCCCTTTGCCACTACCTTATCAAAGACATATCGATACGGAGCCTGCTCCTCCTTCGGGAGCATATGAGGTTCGTTCCCTAAAATACAGGCGTCAAAGTCATCCTCATACTTTTTCCATACGGGGCGACCCTCGCTGTTGGGATCTCCGTTTTTTGCGAAATGATACCAGTAATCCTGAATCAGCTCCATAAAGTCGTAATCTGCGCCTACCCAATGGTATGGGAAAAACGGATCGCGTTCTCCGGTATCTACCCGGCCGAACACATAGGGCATTTCCGCGCAATGCGGACAGCCCAGCTCATGACCCCGCTTTGTTTCATTTTCCTTATTCATTATCCAAAGAAAAGCTCTTTTCCCATACTTGCGGCACATTTTGGCAACATAGAAACCATTGACTGCCATAATGCGTGAAGCCAGAGTAGTGCAGGCTTTTTCCGCCTCCACTTCATTTGCAGCCGGATACCACACCTTCATTTGCTCATAATCAGCCGCAAATTCTTTTTTCAAATGCTGGTCAAACTCCTCCACCGGCAAGCCTTTGCATGCCCGTACCGGAGCTTCCTGGGTACAACTGCCGATCATCACATCAAAATCGTTGATCTTCCCGGCTGTGAGCAGCTCATAATAGTTTCCGGGAAGAAATTCTCCGTCCACACAGAACCGAATTCCTCCGGAGAACGGCTGATTCTGTGCGTAAGCCTGATATGCATCAAACAATTCCCAAGCGTCCTTTTGGCGCAGTTCCTCAATGCTGGATACCTTGATTGAATCCATAAACTCCTGAGATGCTTTTTCCACTTCTTCCCGAGGGCAAGGGCCTCCGGATCCAAAAACCATAAATCCGCTTTCCACAGAAATGTGCTGGATAATCCCATTCATCAGCGGAGAAACCAACAGAGAACAGGTGGCTCTCGCGCCGCCGGACTGACCGGCCACTGTAATATTATCGGGATCTCCTCCAAAAGCCGCTATATTCTCCTTGACCCACAGGCAGGCCTTCCGAACATCATACAGGCCGTAGTTTCCGGAGGTTCCGTTTCCTTCTTTGGTCAGCTCCGGATGAGCAAAAAATCCGAACAGCCCCAAACGATAATTGATCGTGACAACAACAATGTCCTTACGGCCCGCCAGACCTTCTCCGGCACATACTACTTCCACGCCGGAACCTGCCACCATACCGCCTCCATGAACCCAAATGAATACCGGCAGCTTGTCTTCCTGCGTTTTTGCCGGCGTCCATACATTCAAGTACAAACAATCCTCCTCATATTGCGAAGGAGCCAGCATCTGCGGAACACCGTGTACGTTTGCCTTTGCGTCCCCCATTTCCTGTACCTGCTGTATGGCCGCAGCGCTGTACTGCGTTGCTCGCCGGATCCCTCTCCAGCAGCCAGGTTCCTGAGGATGCTTAAACCGTAAATCTCCCACCGGAGGCGCTGCATAGGGAATTCCTTTATAGATTTTCAGCGTGCCGTTGGGTGCTTCTTCCGTATAGCCTTGAAGCCACCCCTGCTTTACTTTTACCTTGGCATGTTCAAAATCTGTCACGGTAAAATTGTTTGTTTTCATTTCGCTCATACAAAACCTCCTAATTTATCAGGACATTTGCCGCTTCCGTGCAATCCTGTCCCAAAACTTTGTTGCTTTCAGTATAGCAGGAAAGGCAGAAAACAGGATTCAGAAAACCTGACTTGTAATGACGCTTTTCTGAGATGTTCCCCTCTCCCGGTATCGGGCCGGGATTTTCTGGTCTATAATAAGAGCTGCATAAAGTAAAAGCGGAGCTGTAGGTTTTCACGCTTTTCGTTTTCATTTTCCTTCCCTCAGGTAAAACTGCAACCTATACAAATTTTCTTGAAAAGGAGAACAGGGATTATGGAACAACAAAAAAGGGGATGGCTCAGAAAATACATAGTAACAGACAGGGACTTTTACAAGCAAATGCTGGTTCTTACTCTTCCTGTTGTCTTGCAGAGCATCATAAACCAAGGCGTCAACATGATGGACACGATTATGGTGGGAAAGCTGGGGGAGGTCTCTATTTCAGCATCGTCGCTTGCCAATCAATTTTACCAAATCTATCTGTTTCTCTGTATGGGATTCAGTGCGGCTGGATTAGTATTGGCCTCTCAGTACTGGGGCGCGGGAAAAAAGGACACTGTAAAGCGCGTGTGTGATCTGGTTCTTCAGCTGGTTTTCCTTCTGGGTATTGCATTCGCGATCATTTCCTTTCTCTTCCCCGCTCAAATTATGTCTGTGTATACCAACGACGCAGATGTAATTCGAGAAGGTGCAAGCTACCTCAAAGTAACATCCTTTGTTTATTTGCCTCATGGTCTGGGGCTGATCATTGCCAATATGGTTCGATCCATTGGGAACACCAAACTGGGACTGATCGTTTCCAGTATTTCTTTTTTGGTAAATATCGGCTGCAACTATATTTTCATTTTCGGCAAACTGGGAATACCCGCTATGGGCGTAACCGGTGCGGCCCTGGGAACACTGTGCGCCCGTGTAGTAGAATTTATTGTCTGCATTGTCTACATACTGAAAATTGAAAAACTTTTAAAATACCGTTTTGACGGTCTTTTGAGGCTTCCTTCAAAAAATCTGATAAAAGAATTCCGAAGACTGGGACTGCCGGCAGTAATCAGCGATACCCTGCTGGGATTTTCCAACAGCATTCTTTCTGTCATTTTAGGCCACATGGGCAAGGAAATGGTGAGCTCATATGCTATTGTAACCGTACTAGACAGAATGTGCACCATAGCAACTATGGGCGTTGCCAGCGCAGCAGGTGTAATGATAGGCCAAACCATCGGAAAAGGGGATTTTGAACGGGCACACAAGGAAGGGAAATCGTTCCTGGCCCTGAGCATCGCCATGGGTATTATCAGCGCAAGCCTTGTTTTGCTGGTGGGAACATGGTCTATCGGCCTGTATGAAATCACGGAATCAACGTATAGCATTACTGTTTCCATGATGCAGGCCAGCGCCGTGATCGTGTTGTTCCAGTCCACTGCAACTACCACCACAAAGGGCGTACTGCGCGGCGGAGGAGACACCAGGTTTTTGATGTTCGCCGATGTGATCTTCCAATGGTGCGCCTCCATCCCTCTGGGATATCTCGCAGGTCTCGTTCTTCACCTGCCTCCCTTCTGGGTGCTGATTGCCCTGCGGATCGATTACATAATCAAGGCAATCTGGATGTCTTTCCGTATGCAGGGAAACAAATGGATCCATAAGGTAAAAAATGTGTAATCTCCAAACTTTTTCAAAGTTTGATATCTCCTGAAAGCATGAAAAGCAAAAAGGACTCTCCGTAAATGATTCAAAGAAAATATCAATACCACGCCTGAAAGACGTGGTATGAGATAAGCCCTGAAAGGACATAATATCAACGGTACCTCTGGTTCTTCACTTCTGCCTCAATCTTTTTCTTCGTCGGGCCTGCAATCACCCATATTTTCCTGCCGTTTGCGCAGCTGGTACTCCGTGGGACTGCACCCGACATATTTTTTAAACAGCTTACTGAAATACCGGGGATTATGGCCGAGACCAATTTGATCTGCCACGGTGTACATTTTATTTTCACCCGGCTGGTCCAGTAATTCCTTGGCCTTTTCGATCCGCCGGCGATTCAGATAGGACAGAAAGAACTCTCCCATACGGGCGGAAAACGCTTTGCCAACGTAATCCTCATTGCGATACACCAAATTATTTGACACCCATTTCAAACTTAACCGGTCATCATCCAAATGTGTATTGATGTAATCAACGATTTCGTCCACAAAATGTTCCTTTTCCTGAGAATGTCCCACTTTTTGATTTTCGTCCCTGGTATGCAGAGCCTGTGCCGCCTCTCTGCGATGAACACAATCTTTCTGCGCCCGCATTAAAGCATCTCCCAGCTCTTCCTCACTGCACGGCTTGAGCAGATAGTAGCGCACGCCAAGACTCATGGCGCTTTGGGCGTACTCAAATTCATCAAACCCGGACAATACGATAAATTCCGCGCTGATTCCCATCTCACGGGCCTGCCGAATCATTTCAATGCCGCTGACTACCGGCATTTTTACATCCGTAACCACCAGATCCAGCGGCGTTTTCCGCATAAATTCCAGCGCTTCCAGTGCATTGGTACAGATCCCGGCCAGCTGCACACCATATTTTTCCCAGGAGATCGCAGTCTCCATGGCTCCCAACACGTCTTTCTCATCATCAACCAGAAGAAGTTGAAACATTCTTTACCCCCTTCCCACGCTTCCTACTTAGATCTTGCTCTTTCAAGTCCTCCGGGCAGCAGCAGCTCCGCCCGGGTTCCGGTTCCCGTATTGTACAGTGTCAGTCCATAGGGCTCTCCCAGCAATAGCTGAACCCGCTGCCGAATATTGGTCAGCCCAACGCCACCGCCCTGCTCCGCCGCTTTCGGCAAAGCATCTTCGTCAATGCCGGGACCATTGTCCTCTACAAACAGAAGCAGATCCTCTCCCTGCTGTTTGGTCCCAATAGTGATGGTACAGGGTTCCAGCATATTTTCCATGGCGTGCTTTATAGCGTTTTCCACCAAATTTTGCAGGCACATAGGCGGAATAGGCGCCGCCTTCCAGCGTTCCGGCACATCAACGCAGACGATCAGTCTGTCCGCATAGCGGTATTGCTGAATGGAAATATAGCTGCGGGTGATTTCCAGCTCCTTTTCCAACGGCACCAAAAGCTCCTGTTCCCGCAAGGTATAGCGCAGAATCTTCCCCAAGGCTTCCGTGATGCGGGAGATATCCTCCTGCTTACCGATTTTCGCTTTCCAGTTGATCGTTTGGAGAATGTTAAACAGGAAGTGTGGATTCAACTGATTTTGCAGGGATTTCAGACGCATATCCTTAATAGAC
>CAMVYG010000115.1 GCA_947171615.1 uncultured Clostridia bacterium | reverse complement strand
GCTGCCGACTACCGCGATCTTTTTCATTTTTGCACCTCTTTATGTCATGTTAGCTTTAGCATAGCATGAAATGCCACAGAAAAAAAGAGGGATTTTATAAAAATGTTCCTGCCGCATTTGTGCCAGAGACAGGATCTGATCTGTTTCAGCCGCTGCTGCCGGAGAGTATGTCTTGAAATGTAAGAGGAAAGCCCAAAAGAACAAGACAAAAAGAACGGTCTCAGTTTTAACTGAGACCGCCCAAGATCTGAACCGACTGAATAAAGAGAAAATCATTTTCCCGAAAGGATCAAAGCGCGTTGAGATATTCAGCAACTACAGCATAAAAGTATTTTGCGTTTTCCAACTGTTTCTGCGCCTCCTCGGCGGAAGCCAGAAAGAAATCTTCATAATCGCTCTGATTTCTTACCAGGGAAGCCTGACCAATGATTACAGACAACTCTTTCGGCAATATTCCGGTTTTGATATATTTCTCCCTGAAATAAGAAATCACACCGGAATGCTTTTTGAAATCAACTCCGTCAATTGCCAAAATTGCACGCATCCCATGGAAAATCGAATAGTAGGCGCGATTGATACTATCCTTGTATTTGGCGTTTTGAAACAGCAGTTGGGCAGTGGCTAAAGTCTCCCGCGCCGCATGGATCCGATAGTCGGACAAGTCTTTCATGAAAGGATCAGACACAAATCTCGACCCCCTCGGTGCGAATGTTGCGATAATAGGGAAGCGCCGTTGCGTACTTTGTGTAATCGTTATAGGGGATCACCGCAGGCGATACCGTAAGGCCATAGGTCAAACTCAGTTCGGAAGCTACCTCTGCCAGGCGCCGGTATGAGCCGGACAACGCCTCACGGGGCTGATTCACAATAGCGGCAATATCCACATCGGATTCGCTGTCATAGTCTCCCCGGGCGTAAGAACCATAGAGAATAACCTGCTTTAAGTCCTTTCCAAACAAAGAACGATATTCCTTTGCCAAGCTTCTGGTGATCTCATTCAGTTCCATGGCTGTACACATACCGTCACCTCCCGGCTGGTTTGTTGTAAAGTATTCCACAGCAAGTAGTATAGCAGAAATTGAGAAATGATACAACATTTTAAAAAGACAAAACGCGGTTGACATTTCCTGGTTTGTACTTCAGATTTTTTCGCTTTAATTTTGGTCACCTGTACCGTTTTGCAAAAATCAGGCCGAGGATTAGGAGCAGGGCGGAACCGCCCAGAAGAAGGGCTGTTTCCAGACCGTTTGCACTTCCTTCCGCAGGCATGCCCTCCTGTGCAGAAACGCCTTCCGGCATTCCAGGGAAGCCTCTGTTTCCGAAGGGGGAATCGGGTCTGGTTCCGGGAGAGAAGGTTTCATCCCCGGAAGGAACCGTGGGATTTGCCGGATCACTTTCTCCTGCCTGCTCACTGCCGGTTTCAGAATCCGTTTCCCCGGAAACTGCTTCATGAGAGCTGTCGGGCTGCTGGGGCGGGACTTCTCCGGGTTCCCCATCGGGGGGACTGCCCTGAAGCGGCTGGCCGTCTGCGGGCATACCGTTTCCCTCACCGCTATCGGGCGGAGTTCCTTCGGCAGCAAAACCGGGAGTTTCTCCAGAGCGATCCGGTGATTCCTGTTTTTGGGGAATGTCTGTGACTTCACTCTCAGCGGTTTGATCCAAGTTTTCGGCAGCTGCCGCTGTATCGGTTTGCCGGTTTGTTTTTTCGTTTTCCATTCTTTGCCTGCCCATGCCGCCCTGGGAACCCATGGCGGAAAGGGAAAGATCTGAGCCGTCTATCAGACTTTCACCGGCTTCTGTCTGCTCTTCGCTGGTAGAGGGAATTTCGCCGCTCAGCTGTTTTTCCACGCTTTGGGCCCGCAGCAGGCAGAATTCCCGAAGGGTCTCCACACCCTTTTGAAATTCCTCATAGGTGCAGAAGGCGGTGGGGTCTTTTTCCACATAGGGGGAGATCAGGGCAATGGTATTCTCCATCAAATCAGAGAAAACTCCGCTGGTGAAAAATCCTGAAATCAGCTCTGCCATAACCTGATGGTACTGCTCTGTGTAAGCTTCCTGCTCAAAGATCCAGGATACCATGGGCCGCTCTGCAAGTTCCCCGGAGCTCACCGGGGAATCGATGGGAGAGTTGATAGCCGCCGTGCTGCTTTCCGTTCCCATACCGCCGCCCATGCCGCCGAAGGCCAGATTGTAGTCCCAGGCCACCATGGAGAGCAGACCGTTTTCCTCATAGAGATAGTAATTGTGGATCATCGTTCCGGTGTAGCTGTCTTCATTGAGAACGAAATTGTGCACGGCAAAATAGCGCAGCACCTCGTCTATCTGGAGGCAGCTTTCAAGATCGCCCTCGTTCAGCGCCTTGATGGCCTGAATCAGCCGAGCCTTGTCTGCTTCTGTTACAGAATCAAATACGGCGTTGTCAAAGATATTAGGGTAGCTTTCCGAGTCGTCGTCGGAATAAATTAAGAGCACATCGTCGCTGCCGTTCCTTCCACCAGGCCCGCCTTTGCCACCCATGGCAGCAAAACGCTGAGCCCCCAAATCTGAGTCTTCCGGAAGGGTTCCTTCCTCTCCTTCGGGAAGCGCCGCTTCTTTTCGTTCTCCCGCTTCCGCGCCACGTCCGCCGCCGCCCATATCAAGGCTGTCCGGCTTATAGAGCTGCCCGTGGGCTCTGCCGTAGCTTCGCTGGGCAAAAGCGTCCTCAATGCCCTCCACCGCCGTATACAGGCCCCAGTCTTCCCCATTTACCGTAATCCAGACAAAACTGGAAAGGGGAGCATCCGCCCCCAGGAAATTCATCATCTGGTAGCAGAGAAAATCCTTCATATAGGTGTTGTCCTGAATGGCGTTATTCAGGCAGAGTTTATCCAGGCCGTGGTAGGTGGAGTGGCTGTCGTAATGGTCAAATTCCAGCTTGAAGCTGTAGCGGTCGCTTTCCGAGCTTGCCACCGTATTCAGGGAAGAATTCCCCTTGGGGCGGATCCCCACATTGCTGAATTTTTCGCCGTCGATCACCGCCGTGCAGGAAATGTATTCCTCTGAAAGGGCGTTTTCCAGCATGGCTTCCCAATCGCTTTCCTTTGCTACAAGATCGATCCGATGTACCTTGTCGGTGGAAAACAGCTTATTGATATAGGGAAGCTCCAATGCGGCGGCCTTCAGAAAAAAGGCCCCGCCGCACAGATACAGCACCGTAAGCAAAAGCATGACCACGATCCCAAGCATGCAGACTAAATTAGTGTATTTGTGTTTGCTCATAGAAAAATCCTTTTTGTAAATGATGTGCTTACTCAATGAAGGAGCCGTTTGTCAGCTCATATACTCTCCGTTATAGCTGACAAGGGCCGCGCCGGTCACGCCGGAAATGCCGGTAAGTCCGCTTAAGAAGGCGGTATCTCCGTTTTTCAGGCGCACTTCAAAATTGAGCTCGATACGGTCGGAAGTAACGGTTTTGCTTTTGATCTTCTGTTTTTCCACAGAGGCGGCAAGGAAATCTGAAACCAGCCCTTCGGCCTGGGGAGAATTGCAGGTAATCATAGCGATATAGGGCTGAGAGTGGGATTTGTGATTGACAAATACCAGCAGCATCACGCCGATCACCACGCTGCCGAATACGGCCAGGGGGATCATACCAGCCGCCAGCACAATGCCCGCGCCAATAGCCCAGAAAAGATAGGCGATATCCAGCGGTTCTTTAATGGCCGTGCGGAACCGAACGATAGACAGCGCGCCGACCATACCCAGAGACAGCACCACATTGCTGGTAACAGCTAAGATCACCAAAGTGGTGATCATGGTCATGGCGATGAGAGACACCCCGAAGCCCGGAGAATACAGCACGCCGCTGTAGGTTTTCTGATAGACGAAAAAGATGAACAACCCAACGAGAAAGGCCAGTACAATGGCCAGCACCATATCAACCAACGTAACGCTGGTCACGTTCTCCAGAAAATTGGATTTGAAAATGTCCTGAAATGTTGTCATAAAAAAGCTCCTTTTGATTAGTAACTGATTTCCCTTGCCGCCGCGTATTTGGAAAACGCTCCCGTGCCCCGGGAATTCAGCCCTGTGATGTCCCGAATCAGCTCCGGGAGAAATTCATCATATTTTACTTCCAGAATCACGCTGTGCCCTGCTGGGAGCAAAAGCGGCGGATTTTCCAATAGATCCGGGAAAAACGACGCGCTGCGGATCTCCCTGTCCAGTGTGACCCGCACGTTTCCGGGGGCAAACACAAAGGGTTCCCGCAAATAGTCCACCACCGTTCTGGGGCGCAGGCCCTGCAGCTCCATTTTCAGGGCCAGCTCCCGGGCAGTTTCCCGGTCACAGTTTTTCATCCAGCCGGTATCGCCGTGAAACAGCCGATCTGCCTCTTCCCTCGTGAGCCGGCAGCCGGTTTTACCGCAAAGCCCGTGCTCCTTACTCTTTTTTTCCAGAACAAGGTAAGAGGTATCGTTGTTATACCAGCGAAGCCGGAATTTTTCCCGGCGGTCTGTGCCGTCCAGTTTTTCCCGAAGAGCCTTGTCCTCCGGATTGTCAAAATAGACGCTGCGCAGCTTGTATTCCCCGGATGGCCCAACATGGGGGTCATGGGAAAGCAAAGCGTTTAAACGGGAACGCAGCCCGGCATATTCCCCGGGGCTGAGCCGGAATTTGTATTCATGCCGAAGAGGTGACGCCAAAAGATCCCATCCTTTCCGCCGGGAACGCCCGGCCTTCATTACGGCCCTATTGTAAAAACGCAACCTGAAAAGAACCTGAAACCGGAGTTTCAGGTTCTTTTCAGGTTTTGCGGGCATTCTTTACAAGGCGGTACATTCCGTGTACAATAGAAAAAATTACAGAAGGGAGAAAACGCCCTTGCGTATTTTAGTGGTGGAGGACGAAAAGCGGCTGGCCGATACCCTTTGCGAGCTGCTGACCTATCATAAATATATTGCCGACGCGGCCTATGATGGAGAATCCGGGCTGGATAATGCCCTGACCGGAATTTACGACGCGATCATTCTGGACGTGATGATGCCGAAGAAAAACGGCTTTCAGGTGGTGAAGGAGCTGCGGGGGGCAGGGCTGAACACTCCGGTGCTGCTGCTTACCGCGAAATCGGAAACCGCCGACAAGGTGGAGGGCCTGGACCGGGGCGCGGATTATTACCTCACAAAGCCTTTTGAGGCAGAAGAGCTTCTGGCCTGTCTGCGGGCGTTGCTGCGCCGCCAGGAGGAGATCATTACCGAGAGGCTTTCCCTGGGGGAGCTGACGCTGAACCTCTCCTCCTGTGAGCTTTCCTGCGGGGCTCATTCCATTCGGCTGAGCAGCAAGGAGTTTGAGATCATGCGTCTACTGCTTTCCAATGCCGGAAACGTGGTGCCCAAGGAGACCCTGCTGCTCAAGGCCTGGGGATATGATTCCCAGGCGGAGGATAACCACGTGGAGGTCTATATTTCGTTTTTGCGGAAAAAGCTGTTTCACATTCATTGCCCTGTTACCATCGAATCCGCCCGGCGGCTGGGCTATTATCTGAAGGCGTAAAAAAGGAGAGAGGACAAGGTGCTGAAAAAGCTGCGCAGAAAATTTATAGCGGTAGTCATGGGCGTAGCGGCGGCGCTTTTGCTTGCCGTCTTTGCCGTACTGGTGGTTTCCATGGAAACCGGCATGCGCCGCCAGAGCGAAGAAATGCTGAATCAGGCTTTAAACCGCCGAGTGTGGCAGGGAGAAGACCACAAGGAAGAACCTGGAAGCAAGCCGGTGCTTCCTCCGGAGGGAAAAGGACCCAATCATCAGGAAAGCCGCTTTCCCTGCTTTACCGTGCTGGTGAAAAATGACGGTACGGTAAATTTGGGGGATCGCGCCGAGATCCTTTTGCAGTATTTTGAAGCTGAAGGGCTGGCGGCCCTTGCCCGTGAAGTCGCTCAGCGGGAGGATTTTTCCGGTTCACTTTCCGCATATCGGCTCCGATATGCCAAGAAAAGCGGGGAAAACGGAACGGTCATCGCCTTTGCGGACAGCTCCGCCGAATATAACAGCCTCGGAGAGCTGGTAAAAAATTCCCTGATCGTAGGCAGCGTGACCCTATTGCTGCTTTTTGGGGCCAGTTTGCTGCTGGCCCGGTGGGCAGTGCGTCCCGTGGAAAATGCCTGGAGTCAGCAGAAGCAGTTTGTGGGGGATGCTTCTCATGAGCTGAAAACCCCCCTTACCGTGATCCTTTCCAACGCGGAAATGCTTCTTTCCCACCCTGAGGAAAAGCCGGAACGCTGGGCGAAAAATATTTTGGCAGAGGCTCAGCGCATGAAGGAGCTGACCCAGGAGCTGCTTACCCTGGCGCGCTCGGAGGACAACGCCTACGCGCCTGTGATGGAGCGGATGGATCTTTCCTACCTGGTGACAGACAGTGTTCTGTCCTTTGAGCCCGCCGCCTTTGAAAGCGGTCATGAGCTTTCCCAGCAGATAGAGCCGGGACTCTTTTTACTTGGAAACGCAGCCGGGCTTTCCCAGCTTTGCGGAATTCTGTTGGAAAATGCTTTGCAATACGCCGCTCCCGGCGGAAAGATCCGGGTGGAGCTGCAAGCCGCCGGAAAGCTTGCCAGGCTCTCTGTTTCCAATGAGGGAGAGCCCATCCCACCGGAGGAGCTTCCCCGGATCTTTGAGCGGTTCTATCGAAGCGACCCTTCCCGCCACGGGGAAGGTCACGGCCTGGGTCTTGCCATTGCCCGGCAGCTGGCAGAGCTTCACAAAGGAAAAATCTGGGCGGAAAGCGGGGAAATGGGAAACCGTTTTGTCGTAACGCTGCCCGGCGTAAAAGCAGAGTAAGGCAGCGCATTTTTCAAGGAATATCCATTGCTTTCCATCAGGTACTGAAACGCACCCTGCTCCCCCAGCACGTTGGAGATGGCGGAAAAAGATGATCCCGAAGCTGTGCCGGGCAAGCCAGGGTTCAGCGGATTTGGGGCTGCCGTGCTTCCCTTTGCCC
>CAMVYG010000114.1 GCA_947171615.1 uncultured Clostridia bacterium | reverse complement strand
CACTTGACAAGAACAAACACGGTTTTTATGTGTGAAAAAAAGGGGGGGGGCTGGCTTTGCTATCCTCATTGCCAGGCGTCAGCCTGGCTGCTTCGTTTGCCTTGCCATCCCCTCCTTTTCCCTGTCTAAAAACTCTTTGAGACCTGCCGCCAAATTTCAGAAAACAGAAAATCAGTGCCATAAATATGGATGATTTTTTGTTTGTTGTCGGCAGGCGTGTTTCCCTTTGTCAACTGATGGTACCCACACAAAAAGGAACGGGAAAGGGCGGCAAACCCCTTCCCGTTCCTTTTTGCAGAACGGATTTTAGGAGAAAATCAATCAAAAAGATGTATCGTAAGTTACCAGCTCACCTGCAATTTCCTGCTGAGAAAGATAGAGGGTGGGGGAAAGTTCCTCGATCTCTGCGGCGGTTACCTCTCTGCCAAGTTTTTCTGAAAGGAAAATACCGTCAGTAAATTTCAGCATATCCATGGCAATGGAAGGCGTGTTGTACCGTGTGTCATCGTTTAAGATCTCCAGCCAATAGGCCAGCCACATGCTTTGGTTATCGTTATATAAAAGCCTTCCGGGATCAATTCGGGTTTCCGTAACGCCGTTGGCGTCGCAGTTCAGGTCAATGGAGACATCACGACCGTTCAGCTCGCCGTAATAACGCAGCTCCGGTTCTCCCCGCAGAGGCGTCTGACCGGGCTGCCGGGCCCACCGCCCGCCGCTGGTATCGGTATCGATGAGATCAAAGCCGCCCTTGGAGCCCAGAATAAAGGTTTTGCTGTAGTCCTGAGTATTGGCTGCTGTGGTAGACAGATAATGGAATCCAATGCCGTTTTCAAATTTTGCAAAACCATCGGCGATATCTTCCACGCCGAAACCCAGCGGATTTTCCACCAGGCGCGGATCTACCGGAATTCCGTTTCTGGCAAATCCGGTTACGCTTTTCAATTTCGGTTGTCCCAAAATAAACAGAATTTGACTGATATAGTATACGCCAATGTCAATCGATTTGCCGTGTCCCGCAATTTCCTTTGTGTAGAAATCTGTAGTCAGCGGAGAAGAAGTCCAGCCGGGCCGCCAATCCAAACCGGGCCGCCATCGGTGAGAGACGCTTTCCAGGTTTACATAATACACATTACCCAGTTCCCCATTTTGTACCATATCCCGGGCCAGCCGGCTTTGAGGAGTCATAATAGAGCTGATCTGTACATGCAGTTTTCTTCCCAGCTTTTTCGCGCAATCGCTGATCAACTTTGCGTCGTGGAAGCTTGCCGCCATGGGCTTTTCCACATAACAGTCATAGCCTGCTTTCAGGCATGTGACGGTTACCGGTGTATGGTAGTTGTTATGCACATTGATATCGATCACATCAATATCGTCCCGCTTCAGCATGCTCCGAAAATCCAGATAGAGATCTTCTTCCGAAAAACCATACTGCTGTCCCCAGGCCTTCAGTTTCTTTTCGTCAATTTCGGCAATGGCCACTACTCTGGCGGTAAAACCCAGCTTTTCCGCATTTTTTTGAATGTTTTCATAGATCGTCATGTGGCGGTGGGAAATTACCCCGGCGCCGATCATTGCTACCCTCACTTCCCGCATAACAAAACTCCTTTCTTCAAAAAGCCTTCATTTAAACTTTCTGTTATCATCTTACCAAGCGCCGTGCTGGGAAACAATCATAAACCCGAAAAGAAAATAGCGCTTTTCCGATTTGTTCCTTTTTTAGAGCTTGAAAAAGCAAAAGACCCGTCCTCGGCTGTAAGCCGGGGCGAGTCTTTTGTCTTTTCGGAGCAGGGTCTATCTTTGTTTCCGGCGGTAGGCCATGAGCACCCAACCCACCAGGATCAGGAACAGAAGAATGAGCGTTGCTCCGCCTACACAGAATACCGGCCACCAGGAAAGGCTGATTCCCCGTTCTGTCAGTAACGAGAGGGGGTAAAAAAGGGCGGAAGCCAGAGCGGAAAAGAATTTTGAAACCAGGGAAAGCAGAGCGCCTATCAGGTTTCCCGCAAAGTGAAACAGTGTGCCGATCAGGTCAAATAAAAAAGAAATCATTTTTAATACACTCCCCTCAGATTAGAAACACGGTATCGCTTAATCCGCGGCGGTCTCCACGATTTTGTAATAGGTGCGGGCCGTGATGCCGTAAATGATGGCGTAGATCACGCTGAAAATTATTACGCAGCCTACGGTAGAACCGAAAATCACCCAGAAGTTTGACAGATTCATCATCCACAGAATTTTTTGCAGCATGGGGAAGGCAAAGCCCAAATGCAGCACTGCTGTGACAAGGGGAAGGAAAAAGACCATCAGCACCTGGCTGTGAATGCTTCGTTTTACTTCCTTCCGGCTCATGCCCACCTTCTGCATAATGGAGAAGCGTCTGGCATCTTCATAGCCTTCGGAAACCTGTTTGTAATAAATGATCATCATGGTGCCCAAAAGGAACAGCAGCCCCAGGAAGATCCCCAGGAAGAACAGCCCGCCGTACAGGGCGGCAAATTCCTCATAGTTGTCGGCAGCGTTTTCGATGGAAAGGGACTCATAGGAAGAGTCGCCGGGCAGCGGACCCGCTGAGACGCGTTGAAGGAGCGCGTTGCCGATTTTACGGATTTCCTTCCGGTCCCCCTCGACATCAAAGGAATAGGTGAAGCCCGGGGCATAGTTGGTCAGATCTCCGCTTTCTCCTAAGAATAACCTTGGGATTTCCTCGTTCGGCACGATGAGGGCATAGGTTTCCACCTCGGTGATCATCACATTGTCGCCTGCCTGAGAAAGATCAAACTCCGTTTTGCGCAGGGAATAGGTACGCTCTCCGATGGTCAGCGTGTTTTCCTCCGGGAAGCGGTCGCCGGGGTCATAGAGCAGCACCTCGTTTTCACCCAGGATTTCTTTAGCTTCGGCAAGCCGGTTGAATTCCTCCAACAGATAGCATCGAAGGATCGCGTACTGCAAAGTGTTTTCTTCCTTTCCCTCCAGAAGGAACGTGGAACCCTGGCGAAAACACCCGAAGCTCCAGTGGCTGTCTTCCAGAATATTGGCGGGAGAAAAGCCATTCTTTTCACATTCCTCCGAAACCATTTCCCGCACGGCGGTTTTGGCGGCATCATTGCCGCCGCTGAGTGAGATTTGAATATTCCGGGGAAACCGGGTACGCAGAGCGTCCTCCACGCTGCTGTAGAGGGCATAGGTGGTAGACACCGTGACCAGCAGACAGGTGAACAGAATACAGATGGAGGCAAGGCCCGCAGCATTTTGCTTCATGCGGTACAGCATGCCGGATACGGTGGTAAAATGGTTTGCCTTATAGTAAAAGCCCTTATTCTTTTTTAAGAGCTTCAAAAGAGCCGTGATCCCGGTAATAAACAGCAGATAGGTACCGAAGATCACCAGAATGACCGCAATGAAAAAGAACATCAGCGCCTCTACCGGGTCAGTGATCGTCACTGCCATGTAGTAGCCTGCTCCAAGGCAAAGGGCGCCCAAAACGGCAAGGAGCCAGTGAGCCTTTGGCTCTTTTTCTCCAATTTCTCCGCCGTGCAGCAGCTCAATGGGATTTGCAAGGCGCACCTGCAAAATGTTGTAGAGCATGGTGGCAAAGAAAATGGCGAAGAACAGCACAATGGTGACCACCACGGCTTTGCCGGGAACAGAAAAGACAATGTGCAGGTCCACGCCCAAAAGCTTCTGAAGAAGCAGAAACATGGCGCGGGAGAAGAGAATTCCCAGTCCCAGGCCCAGCAAAAGGGCTGTAAAGGTGGTAAGCAGGGTTTCCCGGAAAATGATTTTCGCGATGTGGAATTTCTCCATACCCAAAATATTGTAAAGCCCCAGTTCTTTTTTTCGCCGTTTCATGATGAAGCTGTTGGTGTAAAAGAGGAACAGCACGGCGAAAATACCGATAACGATAGCGCCCAGGTTCATCATGGTGGTAATGCTTTGGCCGCCGTACAGGGCTTTAGCATCGATGCTCAGGCTCAGGGACATCATGATGTAAAACATCAGAATGATGCCGATGGAGGAAAGCAGGAAGGGGACGTAGACCCGCCGGTTGTTTTTCAGATTTTGGAAGGCCAGCTTCCAGTAAAAGCCCCGCTTCATACCTGCACCTCCGGGGTTCCGGCACCTGTGGCAAGCACCGTCAGAGTATCGGAAATTTTCTGGTACATTTCATCATTTGCCATGGTTCCACGGTAGAGCTGGTGGAACACCTGGCCGTCTTTGATGAACAGCACTCTGTTTGCACAGCTTGCGGCCTGGGTGGAGTGGGTGACCATCAGAATGGTCTGACCGTCCTGGTTGATGGTGGAAAAGATATCCATGATCTGTCCGGCGGAGCGGGAATCCAGCGCGCCGGTGGGCTCATCCGCCAAAATCAACTGGGGCTTTGTGATAAGGGCGCGGGCAATGGCCGTGCGCTGTTTTTGCCCGCCGGAGATCTCATAAGGGAATTTTTGCAGCAGCTCTGTGATCCCCAGCTTTGCGGCAATGGGATCCAGCCGGGCCTTCATTTCGGGATAACGTTTCCCCGCCAGCACCAGGGGCAGAAAAATATTATCCTGCACAGAGAAGGTGTCCAGCAGGTTGAAATCCTGAAAGACAAAGCCCAGGTTATCCCGGCGGAAGGCGGAAATTTCCTTTTCGCCCAGGGTGACGATGTTGCGCATGTTGAGAAATACTTCGCCGCCGGTGGGCTTATCCAGCCCCGCCAGAATATTCAGAAGGGTGGTTTTGCCGGAGCCGGATTCTCCCATGATCGCCACAAATTCTCCCTGCTCTACTGAAAAGGTTACATTGGAAAGGGCCTGCACCTGCGTGCCGCCCAGACGGGTGGAGTACACTTTTTTCAAGTTGCTCACATTTAAGAGTGCCATAGTCTCAATCTCCTTACTGTTCCGGAAGCTTTTTGGCTGCCGGACCGTTTCCTGTTTGTTACAAGCTTCAGTATAAATTCAATTTCTTACAAAATCCATAAGCCGGGCTTACAAAACAAGGGTGCAGTCTTACACTTTTGTAAGATTGCACCCCTATTCGTTATTCGTTTCATAAAAAATCGCTGCTTGGCGATATGCGGTGGATCAAGTGAAGCTTCGGTACAGGAAAGTCACGATCTGGGCGCGGGAGCAGATCTCGTTGGGAGAAAAGGTGGTGGCGCTGGTTCCTGCGGTGATCTCATTTTCTACCGCCCAGGCCACAGCGTCGGCGTAATACGAGCTGCCCGCAACATCGGAGAATGCCACATTCACGCTGGACGCCGGAGAACCTGCCCCACGGTGCAGAAAGGCCACGGCCTGCGCACGGGTACAGACAGTATTGGGGCTGAATGTAGTGGCGGAAGTTCCCTTGGTGATCCCCTGGACTACCGCCCACTGTGCAGCGTCATAGTAGTATGCGCCTGGCTTAAGATCCGTAAAAGGCATGTCTCCGCTTACTTTGGGAGAGCCGTTGGCGCGCCACAGGAAAGTGACGATCTGGGCGCGGGTGCAGTTGCCGCCGGGAGTGAACGTTGTGGCTGTAGTACCTGCGGTGATCCCCCGGTCTACTGCCCAAGCTACCGCATCGGTATAGTACGTGCCGTCAGGCACGTCCGTAAAGCCTACAGGAGCGGGAGGCGTGTCGTCGTCGGGAATGGGAGGGGGATTGCCGTCGGGAACAGAAGGAGGGTTGTCGTCTGGAATAACAGGGGGGCGGTCGCCGTATTCTTTCTCTAGATAGGTCAGCCAACGCTGGTTCAAACGCTCTGCTGTCTGCCCCAAAAGAGTTTCTCTGTCCTGCCCCTCCAGCAGACCGATGATCGCGTCATTCCCAAAGTTCTTTACGATAAAGTCCACATAGGCATGACCATAACCGTAGAGACGGCCACCGTCGAAGGAAGCGATGGCTTCCACTTCGCTCAGAGAAAGAGGTCTTTTTGCACGGACGTCTTCCCTGACGTAGTACAGGCTGCCAGTCTGCCCTGCCATATAGGAAGCCAGTCCCTCGTTCAGATAAGTGGGCTGCCGGCGTCCGAACAAATCGATCACAAGATGGACAAACTCATGGACTGCGATGGTGATACAGTCGCTGTAGGTATGCTCCGTTCCCGGATTTGCCGGCGAAGCCATATAGACCGCGCCGTTATAATACTGTCCCACGGAGGAACTGGGCAGGTTCTGCCAGGAAAATGCAGTATGGTAGGAAGAGATGTCGGGATAAAGATATACGTCGCTTTTGCCTGCCGGAACCTGTTTCAGTGCGGTAGTAACCCGCCCATAGCAGCCCTCAAAAGACTTTTTCAGGTCGCTTAGAACCTTTGGAGCATTTGCTTCCTTCACAGAATAGTGAAATACGAAATGCTCTGTTTCCATCTGTTGATCCAAATCGGCGGTAGACGGAGACAGCCCTTGGGCATACACGGCTGGAAGCAGTAGGGTCAATGCCAGGAAAAAAGATAAAAGGCGTTTTTTCATTTTGAAAACCTCCCCAGTTTCACGTTGTTGTTTGATAGCAGCATTTGCTGCGTGCCGTCTCCTATAATATAGCAAAAATACAGCAGGATTTCAAGCCGGAGAAATTAGTTATAGAAAGCTTTTGCTAAAAATTTGCCACGTCTTTCCGGTGCAGAAACAGCCGGACGGCAGTCCCCTTTCCCGGCTGGGAGGTGATCTCCATAGGCGTGTTGAGCCTTTTCAGGATCCGGCTGGTCAGGTACAGGCCCAACCCGGAGGAGGTCTGTTCCTGCCTGCCGTTGAAGCCGGTAAAGCCCCGCTCGCAGATTCGGGGAAGATCCTCCGCGGAAATGCCGATGCCCGTATCAGCAATGGTCAGCACATCGTTTTGATCCATGAAAATGGAGATACTTCCCGATTTTGTGTACTTCAGGGCGTTGGAAAGCAGCTGCTCCACAGCAAACCCCAGCCACTTTTTATCGGTGAGGATCTGGTTTTGAAATTCCGGGAATTCCAAAGTGAGCTTCTGGTAAATAAACATGGGGGCAAATTTTTTCACAGCCTGCCGGACAATATCGTGGGCGGAGCAGGTTTCCAGACGAAGATCGGCGCTCATG
>CAMVYG010000113.1 GCA_947171615.1 uncultured Clostridia bacterium | reverse complement strand
GGGCAAAGGGAAGCACGGCAGCCCCAAATCCGCTGAACCCTGGCTTGCCCGGCACTGGGAACGGAGTAAACGGCGAAATTCCTCAACAGCCGGGAATTGTTTCCCAGCAGGGAGCTTCTCTTGACCTGGCAAATCCCAGCCTGCCGGGTGCAAGTTCGGGATCACCATTTTCCACCATTTCCAATGTGCTGGGAGAGCAGGGAGCGTTTCAGTACTTACTGGGAAAGAATGGCTACTCTCTTAATAACATACAGGCAAAGCCCTCTGCCCAGCAGGCGTATACACTTCTGCGCACCTCCGGTCTGGAACAAAGCCGTGCTCAGCAGTTGCTGGAAAACAACGGTTATTCCGCCAAAAACCTTACGGAGCCTCCTGCAAGTACTTTGCCCCCATTTTCAACAGGGGAGCTGCGTAAACTCTTAAACGAACCCGGACTGGATGTGGAATCCACAAAGCGTTTAATGGAACGGGAAGGCTATACCACTGAACCGCCCAACCTGCTGGAAGGGGCTGAACGTGAAAATTCTTTGCAGAACGAGGAGCCTTCCTTTGAGGATTTGTTAGAGCCAGCAAAACTTGATGAAGACCTTTTGAATGAGGTTTTCGAGCTTGAAAAATACACAGGCTATGTATATAATCAAGATGGTAATCTGATGGTTACTGATGATTGGAAACCTCAAGGAAAAGTGAGCACACCTGCACGTTATAAACCTTATGCTGTCGTGGAAACTCAAACAAGCTTTAAAAATGGTAGCTTTCAGATTGATAGAACTATCTATGATGAAGAAGGAAAAATTGTTACTCAAATACATCCCGGAGGTCACAATCGTCCTGATCAGCATCGGCTTGGAAAGAACGGAGAACATGCCCATACGTTTCACTGGAATTCCAAAGGAGAGATAGACTCTCGTATAATAAGAGAGCTTACAGACCAAGAACACATTGAGCACGCTGATATTATAGGAGGAAAATAAAATATGGATAAATCTCAAATAAAACTTTTCTTGATGATAAATGAGCCAGCTTTTACAATAGGAGATATTCAGTACTCTGTTTGTTGTCCCAGAGATGAATTGTTTTGCACTTGGGACTCTGATGGAAATACCTTTGATTTTCCAAATTTGGAGTCTCTTCTAGACCACTGGATTGTGGACGGCAAGCCTTTCCGGGAAGTCGTGGAAAGCATTATGTGATAAGAAAACAACCCCATCGCTGCGCACAAGCACGGGCAAGCACAGGGGACGGTTCTGTGTGTTTTAAAGGGAAACACAGGGGACGGTTCTGTGTGTTTTAAAAAATGCCTTTCCCGAAAGTTCTGAGGAAGCGGCGAATGATCTATGTGATCTGCTTTTTGAAATCATAGTCGTAAGTTAAAAGGAAAAACCAGCAATATGCCCAAAGCGGCATGTCGCTGGTTTTACTTTTGGGGCGCCATAGCAGGTGCACCGGAAATTCTCACAGAAAAGGTGAGCCTGAACGCCCTGTTAGATAAAAGTCGCACTGGGAAAAAGCGACTGGGTATCTTTTGCGAGGAACAGTTTATCCCCTATCCTTGGAATGGGTCAGAATAATTTTTTGCAGCTCTTTTGCTTCTTCCATATTGCCGGCGCCGATGATCATATGCAGGCCCCGGCTGCTCAAATTATCCAGCAGCTTTTCCACTTCGTTTGCCTGGGGAAACAGCATCAGGCTTTTTCCTGCTTTCTGTATTTTTTGCAGCTGCGGGAGAAAGTCAGAGGTGGGGGGCTGGCTGACCACGGGAACCCATTGAATGGCCCGAAGCTTTTTCAGAGAAAGCAGGGAATCCAGATGGCGGATCTGTTCCTGACCGTCCAGATGATAGAGGGGATAGTCCAAAAACTCTGTCAGCTCTTCCAGTTCCGGCATAATGAACCGGTTGAACATCTCATTGGAGATCATCACGCTCAGGTCGCACTGCATCTGGGCGCAGCGGCGGGGAGCCCACAGGTGCATCCAGGAGAGAATGGAGCCCTCGTTATTTTCAAAGGTCAGGGAGAACAGTTCTTCCTGGGTCTGCTTATAAATGGGCATCAGGCGGCGGATCCCCTCGGTGACAAATTCCGGATCGGTCACCATGTCCATCATCAGGTTTTCTCCGCCGCGCATGGCTGCCAGTGCATCGGCAATGCCGCAATTGTCCGTCACGGAAACGGGATAATCGCCGCCGGACAGAGTGATCAGCTCTGTAATGGCGGCCTTTTGCCGCCCAAAGGCTTCCGGGCAGCAAAAGCTGATGCGCTCCGGGTCCGGCTCATCAAGACAGGGCTCAAACCAGGTGGTGCGCGGCGTATAGACCGGTTTGCTTCCGGCATATTCCGCAATGCCGGAAGTGCCGAAATACGGAAATACACTGGGGATGGATTCCCATAAATATTCCTGCCCCTGAAAGCGGAGACGGTGGATCTCGTCTCCCTTTTTTGTGTCAAAATAGTAGTTGGGTACGCCGGGATCGGGATCGGTGTAGCCCGGCTTCGGCACGATTATGCCCGCGCAGCAGCGATCCATAGGTTCCCGCTCCCAGAAAGCGGCCATGCGTTCCTTGATCTCGTTCCAGTGGTCTGTGTACAGCATAAAGCAGAACCTCCATTGTAAAGTAATTGACTTTTTTTCAGGTCAAGGGTATGATGGAAACGAAAAGAGCTTTTCGTTTTTCCGGATAGGCTCTAAGGGAAGGGAGCAGGTCTTTTATGGAGTATGTTACAGAGCTTCTGGAAATACAGGAGGATTTCCCGTTTTATATGTCCATTGGCAGCGGGTTTTCCCGGGAAGAGGAACAAAGCGGCAGGGCGATCATGCACAATCACCACAGTCTGGAAATCAATTATTGTCTGGAAGGAGAGGGCCGGTACCTCATTGGAGACGACCAATATCCCATCAAGCCCGGAGACGTTTTTATCATCAATAACCTGGAATATCACAGGGCAATAAACGATGACGGCGGATTAAAGCTGCTGGTGATCGTATTTGACGCGGACCTGGTGCTTTCCAACAGTGAAGACTACAGCTATATCCGGGCCTTTTATGAATGGAAGCCCGACTTTCACCACCGCCTTTCCGGCCGAAGCCTTGTGACGGAGGAGATCGAGATCCTCCTGAAGGAAATGTATGAGGAGTGGCAGAAACAGGCTGTGGGGTACCGTTTGGTGCTGAAATCGGATCTAATGAAGCTCCTGGCCCTGATCTACCGGCGATTTGCGCAGACAAAGGGGTATGGAGAGCAGATCCTGCATTTCCAGACGGGAAGGACCCGTTTGGCGGCGGCGCTCAGCCTGCTGGAAGAGCGCTTTCAGGAGGAACTGACCCTTGCCCAGCTGGCCGATACGGTGCACATGAATCCCAATTATTTTTCCGGGCTGTTTTCTTCCCTTATGGGCT
Source organism: uncultured Clostridia bacterium (assembly GCA_947171615.1). Classification (GTDB taxonomy): domain Bacteria; phylum Bacillota; class Clostridia; order Oscillospirales; family Acutalibacteraceae; genus Acutalibacter. The sequence goes on along the minus strand of CAMVYG010000113.1, from coordinate 3,654 downwards.
GCACGGTATCGGAATATCTGATTCGGCGCAGACTGAAGCATGCTGCCATGCTGCTGGTGACCGGCGCCCAGAGTATTCTTTCCATAGCGCTGGAATCGGGATTTCACAGTGTTCCTTATTTTAACCGCACCTTTCGCAAACATTTCGGAATACCACCGGGCGAATACAGAAAGAATGCGGCCGCAGTGCCTCAGGCGCGTTCCTGAAAAAAGTTCTTCCCCGGTAAGCAAATACAGTATAACAAAGCAGATGAAGTTTTTCTTCACCTGCTTTCTTAGTTTCTTGCATTATTTTCAGAAAATAAAAAATTGAAATGGTGGAGCAGCATTCAGTCCTCCAGCAGAAATTCCTGACCCGGTTTCCTGACGTCCATTACGTGGCGGGCATATTCCTCATAGCCGGGGGTGGATTTAAACAGGGGAACAACGGAAAAATCCCCCCACATGTGCATGGGAAATACATGCTCTGCCTGGGCGGCCTCGAAAAAATATTTCATACCCAGGTCAAAATCCGCTTCCTGGCGGGGGTCTAACGGGACAAAGGCCGCATGGATCTTTTTGCCGGAAAGCATTTGCAGTTCCTGACGATATTGGTTCCTCATCTGGTCGTTTTGGAAGCGGGGAGCGCCGTCCCACACCCAGCAGTTCAAGTCCCCCGCATGGTACAAAAGCTTTCCCTCGCACTGTACCAGAAAGGCAACGCCCGCATCGGTAGAGCGCAGAGTCGCGATTTTCAGCCCGTCTGTTTCATAGGTCGTGTGGGGAGACAGAAATAGAGCCTGACCAAGTTTTTCCTCCGGTACCCGGCTTTGGGGGATATCATCGGCAAGGAAGTAGAAGGTTTCTTTTCCCTGCCGGGGCAGGGAGAACACAGCAGGGGAAAAATGATCCCCATGGCTGTGGCTGGCAAAGACATACAGGGGCTTGTCGGTTTCGGGAACGCTTCCCTCATAATAATCAAACAGAAGGCAGCAGGAGGAAAGCTCCACAAAGTAAGAGCTGTGCTGAATAAATGTGACCTTCATATGATCATCCTTTCTTATGAGAAATTGGCAATGAGGAATGAGCAATGAGCAGTGAGCAGTGAGTGACTTGAAGCGTTTGATGAATTGTAGTTTAGCACATATTCTTGGCTTTCTCGCCTGTCGGCTCGGGTGCAAAGTGCCAGTGGCACTTGTCATGCGCCGACCGTAATGAAATGAAGAACGGTTCGTACATGAGCGCCACGTGCAGACCCTTGCGTCTGTTGCGCTCGCTCACCCCTTTCAGGGGAGGCACGGGGTTAGTGCTATTTATTTAGTACGCCAAATTCCAATTTATGAAACTCTGTCCCTGTCCTTCATTGCTAATTGCTCATTGCTCGTTTCTAATTGTACCTGCGGTCTTCGGCTCAAAACTTGACCGCCGCCCGGGAGGCTCCGGATGCGGTTCTGCTTACCTGAATACAGCAGGGGATTCGGTTTTTCAGCTCGGAAACATGGGAAATAATACCGATCAGTCGCCCGCCGCCCTGTAACATTTCCAATGCCTTCATGGCGGTATCCAGCGTTTCCCCATCCAGGGAGCCGAAGCCCTCGTCGATGAACAGGGAATCCAGCCGCACCGCACCGGAGTGGTTCTGCACCACCTCAGACAGCCCGAAGGCCAGGGACAGAGAAGCCAGAAACTGTTCGCCCCCGGACAGGGTCTCAATAGATCGGGGCAGCATGGAGGAGCCGTCCAGCACCTCCAGATCCAGTCCGCTGAAAGAGTTGCCTCCCTTGGGCCCTTCCATCAGGCGCAGGGCATAGCGTCCCCGGCTCAGGGTGGAGAAAAAGCGGTTGGCGCTGACAAGCACCTCCTCTAACATCATACTGAGCACATATTGGAGGATCGGCAGCTTTTGGGGATTGCTGCCGGAAAGGGCTTTGGAAAGCTTGGCAGTACGGCTGTATTCCCGTTCCAGTCCTTGAGAGCTTTCTTCCAGTTTTCGAATGGCCTGCAGGGCGGCGTTGAGAGAGGCGGCAAGCTGCACGGCGCTTCCCAGCTCTTCAGAGCACCGCAGGCGTTCTTCCCGCAGGACGGCTTCCCGCTCCCTGAGAGCCGCAAGTTCCGGCTCGGTTTCCCAGGGCTTCTCAAAGGTTTCCGCATCCTTTTGCGCTTTTTCTAAAGCCGTGAGGGCAAGGGCCAGGGTGGTTTCCGCCTTTTGCCGCTCATTTTCCAGCTGCTCAGCCTGCCGGAGCAAAGCGTCGGCGTCGGCTTCCAGCTTCTTAAAATGGGCTTCCCCTTGAGCGATGGCTGTTTCCAGCCCGGCGGCAGTCAGCCCGGCAAGGGCCTGCTCCAGTTCCTTTGTCTGCCGTATCAGCTCTTTTTCTCTTGCTTCCATGGCGGAGAATTCTTCCCGTTTCGCGGCCTGTTGTGCTGTGAGCCCTTCCTTTTCCGCGGTCAGCTCTTTCAGGCGGGTCTGGGCTTTTTCCAGAAGGGAGGCGTCTTTTTGGGTTTCTCCAAGCTTTTTTGTGAGAGAAGCGGTTTCCTGTTCCGTCTGCTCTGGGGAAAGCGGCAAAGAGGCGTAAAGAGTCTCCTGCTCCTGAAGGCTTTGAGCGGCTTTTTCCCGCTCGGCTTCCAGAGACCTTTGCAGGGCCAGGGATTGAAGCAGCTTTTGACGGCTTTCCTGCTCCCCGGCCCGAAGGGACGCAAGTTCTTCTTCCCGAAGCACAGCCTGTTCTCCGTGGGCTGGGACCGGATGCTCCCGGCTGCCGCAGACAGGGCAGGGCTCTCCGGCCCGAAGGGTCTGGGAAAGGCCCAAAGCGGCATTGCGGCGGGTAAGAGCCTCCTGATGCTCCAGCTGACGGGTCAGGGCTTCGCTGAGAATTTTTTGCTTTTCCGCTTCCTGTTTTTGGGCGGCAAGAGCGTCTTCTGCCTTTTGCAAAAGTTCCCGGCGCTCTGTCAGCGTTTGGTAGGCTTCCCGGGCTTTATCCAAAACGGCACGCCGCTCCAACAGTTGGGGAAGAAGCTGGGTGGCAGCCTGGCATTGCCGTACAAAAAGCTGCCCTTTTTCCAGACGGTCGGAGACCTCCTTTTCCCGGCTGCTCCACTGGGCAAGGCCTTCCTGTAAATCCCGCAGTGCTTTTTGCGCGGCTTCTGTCTGCATTTTCAGTGCTTCTGCCCGGCGCAGCTCCTCCCGGCGCTGTGCCAGCTGTGCAGTTTCTTTGGCTTGCAGCACCGCTTCTTCCCGAAGCTTTTTAGCCTGCTCCCGCTGCTGCTGCACAGTATCCTTTTTTTGCTCTAAAAGCGCCTGCCGTTCCTTGGCGGACTGAAAGCCTTGCTTCGCTTCCGTCAGCGCGGCGGTAAGCTGCTTCCAGGCTTCCGCTGCCCGCAGCAGGGCTTCCGCTTCCTGCCACTGCTTTGTCAATGCCTCGCTGTTTTTCCGGTAAGCGGTTTCCCGTTCTGTGGCCGCTTCAATACTTTGTTCCAGTGCTTCCGTGGTTTCCATCTCTTCCTTTTGCAGCAGAGAGCTTTTTCTGGCTTCCGTTTCCCGCAGCTTTTCTTCCAAAGCCCTGGTGCGCCGGATCAGGGAATCTGTCAGTATTTTCCAGCGGTCGGCGGAAAACAGGGTACGGAGCATTTCTCCTTTTTCCTTGGAATTGGCCCGAAGCAGCCGCAGAAAATCTCCCTG
>CAMVYG010000112.1 GCA_947171615.1 uncultured Clostridia bacterium | reverse complement strand
GAGAAAGCCAAGGTGATGGGTCTTGTCATAGATCATCAGATTTTCACAGGAAAACCTGTCGCAGAAGTGAGGGGCGATCACAGGCAGCACGTTGTTGTTGGGGGTGATCTCCGCCGCCAGAAATTCTCCCAGGTCGGAAAACCGCAGGAATTCCACGTGGTAATGAGCTTCATTTTTCAAGTACAGCAGCGCCTTATTGATGGCATGAACGTGATCGTTGGCGGCAAGCTTTGTGACCTTTGGGCCATATTTATAGCCCAACAGCAAAAAGCGGAGCATGGTAAGTTCCTTTTCCTCCATACAGGTGAGAAAGGCGCTGCGAAGCATGTGGTAGGCTTCCGGAGAAACCTTTCGGGGAATAGATTTTTCCACCCTGTCCGCCAGCTCCGGCAGGGTGTCAATAGCCTTTATGGGAAAAAGGGTCTCCTGTGGCTCGTCCAGCCGCTGAATCTCCTGAGGCAGCCGCTTATCCTGGAAGCATTCCGCCACACAGCAGAGAAAGCCGGGAAAGGTGCCATCATACCGGTATACTAAATTTGACCTGTCAGACATTTTACCTGATCCTCCCTGCTGGGTGAAAACAGAGACAGCTGCTCCGGAGGCGCCAGCTCCCGCTGAGAAAAGCCCCGTTCGCTGACGGCCCCTGCAATGACCGCCGGGTTGTCGGTGGGCAGGGGAGAAATGCTTTTTCCGTTACAGACGATGAAATATTTGGCCCGCTTCAATACCACGCCCAGCTTTTTCAGGGCGTCGAAATCCAGCTTGGCATACCGCCGGGCAGAGCGAATGCGCTGGGCGCTTTTTACCCCGATGCCCGGCACCCGCAGCAGCATTTCGTAAGGAGCGCGGTTTACTTCCATGGGAAAATGCTCCATGTGGTTTACCGCCCAGTTGCATTTTGGGTCTAAAAGGGGATTGAAATCGGGATGTGCGTCGTCCAGAATTTCCCCGGCCTGAAAGCCGTAAAACCGCAGCAGCCAGTCTGCCTGATAAAGCCGGTGCTCCCGCAGCAGAGGCGGGGGCGTATCTCTTGCCGGAAGGTTTCTGTCGTTGACCATGGGCATGTAGGCGGAAAAGAAAACACGCTTCAGGCTGTACCTTTTGTAAAGCCCTTCCGTGAGGGAAAGGATCTGCCGGTCTGTTTCCGGAGAAGCCCCGATGATCATCTGGGTGGACTGCCCGGCAGGCACAAATTTTTGTGCGCCCCGGTATTTTACCAGATCAGAAGTGTTTTCCCGAATTCCATCCCGAATCTGCCCCATGGGAGCCAGAATTTTTTCCTTGCTTTTTTGAGGCGCCAGCAGGGAAAGGCTTTTCTGCGAGGGCAGCTCGATGTTGATGCTCATGCGGTCGGCGTAAAAGCCCAGCTGCTCTGTAAGCCGGGGGCTTGCGCCGGGAATGGCCTTCACATGAACGTATCCCCAGAAATTTTCTTCCTCTCTGAGCTTTTTCAGAGCGGTGAGCATCAGCTCGCAGGTATAGTCCGGGTTCTTCACCACGGCGGAACTTAAAAACAGCCCCTCAATATAATTCCGGCGGTAAAACTGAATGGTAAGGCTTACCAGTTCTTCCGGTGTAAAGGTGGTTCTGGGGCCGTCGATAGAATGACGGTTGACGCAGTAAGCGCAGTCGTATGCACAGTCGTTGCTCATCAGCACCTTCAAAAGGGAAATGCACCTGCCGTCGGCGGCAAAGCTGTGGCAGATCCCGGCTTTTACCGCGTTTCCCAGCTTCCCCGGCTGACCGGGACGGTCCACCCCGCTGGAGGTGCAGGCCACATCGTACTTGGCGGCGTCGGTTAAAATTTCCAGTTTTTCCAGTAATTCCATGGTCTCATTCCTCTTTCTGGTGTTGGTGAGAAGGGATCAGTCGGGGCAGTAGGCGATGGCATCTGCCTGAAACAACAGCCCGGTTTGACCTCCGGCATGGGCAAACTCCGTCTGAATGGATTTCCGCACCGGGTATCTTCCGTGAAACCGCTCCCTGATCACCTGCTCCATCACGGGAATATTCCACACATCGCGAAACAGACAGTCCATCTGAACCACGTTTTCCAGGGTCAGCCCAAAAAGCTTCAGCCGCTGCTCCATTTGGTCAAACGCTCCGTTTACCTGCTCCTCAATCGTTCCTCCCACGTTGCCGACGCAATATCCCAGAAAGCAGAAATTACCCGCTTTGATAATGCCGGAATGCGCCCATTCCTCATTGTGCTCTTTCCTGATAATTTCACTCATATCTATGACCTCTTTCGGTGGATTGCTTTCTTTCCCTTTCGGGGTGAACCGTCATCGCCCGGGAAACGCTTTCTTTGCCAAACCGCTCCCGCAGGGAATCTACCGTGGTTTCCAGCCGCTCGATCCGTTCTCTGCCTTTTGTATCTCCAAACAGGGTGGTCTGAACCTCTTCCGAATCGGTGAGCTTTCCGGCCCGAAGGCCCAACAGCCGAACGGCCCAGCGCTTGTTTTCCCTGCGGTACAGGGAAAGAGCCGCCCGATACAGGGAAGCGGAATCACACACGGCAGGCTCGATGCGGCACTGCCGCTGGAATTCTTCAAAATCCTTGCTTTTTACGGTGATCTGTACCTCTCCGGCCTTGACCCCGTGGCTCCGCAGCCTGGCGGCAACTGTTTCCGCCAGGGAGAGAAAGGTTTCCTTGATCTCTTCCTCTGTGGAGATGTCATGGGGCAGGGTAACGCTGTTGCCAATGGATTTGGCAGGTTCCCTGCTGTCCGCCGGGTGAACCGGCGTTTGATCCAACCCGTTGGCATAGATCCACAAGGTTTCGCCAAGCTTTCCCAGCATGTTTTCCATGGTGGAAAGCTCCATACGGGCAATGTCTCCAATGGTGCGGATCCCAAATTTTTTCAGGGTCTTTCCTGTGTTCGGGCCTACAAACAGAAGCTCCTCACAGGGCAGCTTCCAGATGACGGACTCCATTTTATCTCTGCCGAACACTGTGACGGCGTCCGGTTTTTTGTAATCGCTGCCCAGCTTGGCAAACACCTTGTTGAAGGAAACCCCGATAGAAACAGTAAGGCCCAGCTCCTTTTTCACCCGCTGCCGGATCTGCCGGGCGATCTGCTCCCCGTCGCCGAACAGCCGCTCACTGCCGTATACATCCAGCCAGCATTCGTCCAGGCTGAAGCTTTCCACCAGGTCTGTATAGTCGCAGTAGATCTCCTTCGCCAGCCGGGAAAAGTGCGCATAGCGCTCATGGTGAGGAGGCACAAGCTGAAGCCCGGGGCATTTTCGCTGTGCCTGCCAGATGGGCTCCGCTGTTTTCACCCCGCATTCCTTGGCCAGCATGTTTTTTGCCAGAATGATCCCATGCCGGCTTTCCTTATCCCCGGCTACCGCCATAGGAACATTCCGGTACTGGGGTGCGTACAGAGTCTCTACGGAGGCGTAAAAATTATTCATATCTACATGGAGAATCCCGTTTTCCATAAAAATCACCCATTCCTTTTTTCGGAATTTGTGCCGGTGGTTGCAGCTGATTGCCGCTGTGCCTGTCGCGGCAAAGGCACAAAAACGGTGTGTGAAAAAGTATTTTTCACACTGCCTGCCTCCTTGCAAACTCAAACATGTGTTCGCAGATGATGCTTTTATTATAGAACGTGCGTTCGTATAAGTCAAGAGGAAATTTTTACAACAGGACGCAGCCTCAGATTCGGGAAGGAAAGGAAGTTTATTCGGAAGCTGTGTTCTCAGACCGAGCAGGAATAACCTTTTTTACACAGGCCCTGAACCCTCTTGCTGTCCTGCGAAAGGCAGGAAGAAAAGAGCATAGAAAAAGAGCCCCTTTGCGGAGGCTCTTTTCAAAGACTGTTGTTTAAAAGCGACGCGCAGTTCCCTGTACACCGGAATAATTTCCGGAAAAATGCTTATTCCGCTTTTCCGCTGTTCTGTATCCTGCTTAAGAGATTGAACACCTGTAAGAACAGATAAAAGATGGTGTAGGCCAGGCCAAAGGCAGCGATCCATTCATACTTTTTCGGAAGGCCTCTTTCTATCGTCTGCTGAATGGTCTGGAAATCTACCAGCAGCAACAGGCAGGCAATGACGATATAGAGAATAGACACAATGATCCCAACCACTGCGTTTTCTTCCAGAAAACCGATCATAGGCTGAAAGCCGGGAATGAGACTTAATAGAAACACGATCAGACCGCTGAGCAAAGCGGTAAGGAATAACGTCAAGATCACGGTTCTTGTCTTCTTCGTAACATTTACCTTGCCGGAAGCATACAGATGGGCCATTACCAGAACCAGGATAACAGTTATGATGGCGGCAGCGCAGATGATCCCGCCAAACTCCTCCGGAACCAAATCGTCTAAACAGGCAAAGCTGTAGCTGAAGCACAGGCAGTAAAGGCTGCCCAGAAACGGCACCAGCGGTTTTATGAGAAACGCCAGCAAGGGTGCAATCACGGAAAGCAGCAGGGCGATAAAGAAAGCTCCCGCCTCCAGAATGTGGAAGGACAGGCCATTGTCAAGGGTGATCACTTCTCCTGCTGTAAGCGTGGGGCGCAGCACGAAAAACAGCGCGACTCCCACGATAGACCACAGCAGGAAAAAGAAGGTCTTGTGGGCAACGCCTTTGTAGCTGGCAGCAGCAGAGTCGGACTCCGGCTGTTCCTTAACCCTGGTCAGCTTGCGGATCATAGGATTTACAAAATAGTTATGTTCTGAGTTCACGGGGATCATCCGCCTTTCAAAAAATATGTTCAGGGGCGTGCGGGCTTGTTCCTTTGAGCGCGGCCTGTGTAAAGCAGGGGCAGCACTGAAAGATTGCAAATAAATAAGGGCCATGTTCATTACAGCGGCAGAATTGCTCATTACAAAGCAAACCTGTGCTGCCCGGTTTTGATCTTATAGGTTCCTTCTTTCCACACTGCTTTTGATCTGCGCCGTATTGGGCGTGACCTCATCGGTGATGCCCTTGCCCATATTGGGGTGGCCGGAGGAATAGATCTGATCGGACACAAACAATGTTAAAAAGATCAACGTGACCGGGGCCAGAACCTTTACCGGCATTTTACGCAAAAAATTATCCAGCAGAGGAGCAAGGAAATAGACTACCGCAATGCCTCCAAGGCCAAACACCAGCAAACCTTCGCCGCAGATCCGCCCGTGCAGGTTGAGGAAGTAGCCGCTGTAATCCCACCATTTGTGACCGTTGTGGGTAAGTTCCAGAAAATAGGCGGTAAAATATTCCACCAGCCCGCAGAGCGCTACCGCGCAGAGAAATTCCACAGCAGGCCGGGAACGAAACCGGTTTAAGAGCACCAAAATAAGCAGACAGCCAAAGCCGTAAATGGGCAGCCATGGGCCGTGAAGCGTGCCACGGTTCACAAAGGTGTGATCGCTGAGAAAATGCAGCGCCACTTCCCACACCCAGCCCACAAAGGAAAACCCAAAGAACATGGCAAGGAGAGACCACACAGAATAGCTGCGTAAATAGTGGGCAGTTTCCAGCCTGGCGCGCTTCTCCGTTTCCGGAATGGGGTACAGCCTGGCGGGGTATGTTTTGCCTTCTGCGGCGTCCTGCCGCAGCTGAAGCAATACCTTTGTTTCCTGCTCCTGCTCCCAGGCCCTCGTTTCGCTGTTTTGGAACAGCACGATCCCGAAGTTTCGCATCAGAAAGCCGCGAAGCCCTGAAAGCTTTGGAGAAGGCTCCGTTTCCGCTTTCCGCTGGAAAATATCGGCATAAGCTTCCTTCAGCAGCGTTTCATCCGCCTTCTCATATAAATAACGGTCGTGAAGCAGCTTTTTCGTTTCTGGAGCAGCTTCCAGGTACTGGCTGCGAAGCTCTGTGTAATACTCGGTAAAAGTTGCAGCTTCATAAGGGTTGGAATAGAAAATGGCGGTAAGTCCCATTGTCAAGGCGCCTAAAATGTGCCAGCCCAGGAAAGTAAGCTCCCACACAAAGCATTCCCATTTGTGGCCTTTCATCATATGCCGGGAAAGGCCAATGATCTCGCCGGGGGAAAGCTCCGGATTTTCCGCGGCCAAATACGGAACAAGGTAATAAGAATACCGTTTGATAAAGCCTCCGAAAATGGTCAAAGACCAAAGGAAGTGGTAAAGAGAAGTCAAAAACATGGCGCAGGCAACGTTTGTCCACTTCTTTACCCGCAGGAAAAACAGCATTCGGGACAGCGGGACTTTTTCATAAAGCCGTCCTTCCAGGATCATGCGGCGGCTGATCGCCACATACATGTTCCGCACAAAAAACCAGAAAGCAAAAATGAACAGGCCGCCCAGCAGGGCAAAAATGCCGATTCCCAAGGTTTCTGAACGCACCAGAGACGAAATGCCCGATATCAGAATGGTTACAAAGGACCCGGAAGCAACTCCGTTTACCAGATAGGCAAAAACTCCTCTGGAACGCCCCAGCATGGGATTTTCAGCTTCTGCGGTGATTTCTGCCTGCTCCCTCAGCTGTTCGGAAGTCTGCCTGGCCCCTTTCGCATCACCGAACAGCAGATCCATTGCCACATCGGAAAGGCTCACCTTCGGCTGTAGAGCCGGGCCGGTAGAAGCAGTTCCCTCCTGAACTTCACTGTTTTCCTGTGAATAGGCGGTAACCAGGTGAAGGGAGCCGGAAAACTCCGCCCCCAGAATGGCTGCTGCCAAACACAGGGCTACAAACAATACATAATGCCGTTTCAGGTTTTGCTTTGCCCGTTGTTTTATTCGTTTTCTGTTCATAGAGCACTCCTCAAGCAGCTTATTGTACAAAGGCCGATAAAGCAGAAGGAAGAAAAGCGAGATATGCTCGGCCTTTGTAAATGAGTATTTATTCACCAATGAACATTATAGTATATCAGGGTATTTTGCGCAACCTGTTTTTTCCTGTTTCGACAAAATCGGGAGCAGCCTCTGTCCCGAAGGCGATATGGAAATTCAATGTTTTACTGATCTGCCGTAAAAACGAAAACCCGTATCCTGCTGCGCTGCAATAAAAATGCAGGGAATTTCCGCTGAATCAGATTGCACGGCCTCAAAAAATCTGGTAAAATGAAATGGAAAAAGAACAGAAAAAAGAGCCCCGTGACCGGGACTCTTTTCTAAATCAGCTATTTCAAAAGCAAAATGCTCAGCCGTGCTCTGAACCGGTAACAGGCTCGGGATACTCTTCCCC
>CAMVYG010000111.1 GCA_947171615.1 uncultured Clostridia bacterium | reverse complement strand
GATAAATACCGTCGGTAAAGATATCCGCCAACAGCTCCGGCGGGGTCTCCTCCAAAGTGGCCTGCACCGTTTTGATAATGGAAATGGCCGGCTCGATCAACGCCTCGATCATTTCATCGGAATTCATCACGGTGGTTTCCGGCAGACCGCTCATGGCGTTTCTGCCCTTCAGGGTAAAGGTGAGCAATTTCTTTCTGGGATAGGCGCAGCCGATGGCGATTTTCGCTTCCTCCGCCATGCGGTCCCCGATCACCAGGTTAAATTTCCTGCGCACATATTTGATGATGGCGTCGTTAAAATCGTCTCCGGCGGTATGGATCGAGTTGGCAATGGCAATGCCGTTCAGAGAAATTACCGCCATATCGGTGGTACCCTGGCCGATATCCACGATCATAGTGCCGTGGGGCACTGCAATATCCACCCCCGCGCCGATGGCCGCCGCTACCGGCTCCTCGATCAGACACACCTTCCGCACGCCTGCCGCGCCGATGGCGTCTACCACAGCGCGCTTTTCCACCTCGGTCAGCCCGCAGGGAACGCTTACCACCACCCGGGGCATAAACACCCGGCTGCTGCTGACCTGCTTCAGATAATGGTTGATGAGGTGCTCCGCCATGGAAAGGTCGGAGATGACGCCGTTTGCCAAAGGCCGGGCTACCGTAATGCGGTCCGAAGTGCGGCCCAGCATGTCATAGGCCTCCGAGCCGATGGCGATCACCTCATCTGTATAATTGTCTACAGCAATAATGGAGGGCTCGCTTAAAACGATCCCTTTACCGTCCAGATAAATCTTAAATTTTGAAGTTCCCAGGTCAATGGCAATATCCGTTCCTATCATCCTGCACCTTCCTTGTCCCGCCGCTCCTAATTTTCACCAAGCGTCTTCAGGACTTTCCTCTTCCGTCATTTCCGTCCAAAACTATTCCAAGACGTATACAAACCCATTTTATGATGCCCTCATTTTAGCATATTTCCACACCTTTTTCAACAGGAAAATATTATCTTGGCAGCACGTACAACATATGGAAATCCGGCGTATGGGGGCGACAAGATATCGGAAAATCTTTACCGCTTCGCCGCCAGAGTGCGGTTCAAAGCTTCTGTCATACAGAGCATCAGCGCCGCAAAAAGCAACAGAAAACAAGGGTACAGGCCTACGCTGACAGACTGGGCGATCAACCCAAACAGCGGCGGCATAAAGGTGCTGCCGCAATATGCGCTTGCCATCTGGATGCCCACCAGGGCCTGGGAATTTTCTTTGCCGAAGCTTGTGGGAGTGGAGTGGATAATGCACGGATAGACTGGCGCGGCTCCCAGGCCGATGATAATGAGCCCCGCCGGGGACAGAAAGTCCACAGGCAGCACCATCAGCACCGCGCCCAGAAGAATGATAAGGATCCCCGCGCGAATCATACGCTTATCACCGAAGCGATCTGCCACAAAGCCGTTTAGAAACCTTCCTATCATTTCGCCCAGATAGAACAGCGCGGTAAACTGGGCCGCAGCCTCCGGGCCAACGCCCCGAACCGCTACCAGATAGCTGCTGGCCCACAGCCCGGCGGTAGCCTCCAGTGCACAAAAAGCGAAAAATGCCAGCAGCACAAAGGGAACACCCGGGATCCTTACCGCCTGAAGAAGCGTAACTTCCCGATTTTCCTGTTCCTCTACGGCTTCTTTCCGCTTTTTCCAAAGTGGAAGAGAAAAGAACAGCACAACGGTCAGCGCAAGCTGCATCAGGGATACCGTTCGATATCCCGCCTGCCAGCCCAAATTTTTGGAAAGGCAGGTGCTCATAATATAAGGGCTGATCGTAACTCCCACAGCCCAAAAAGCGTGAAGCCAGCTCATGTGCCGGGAGGAATAGTGGATCGCCACATAATTGTTCAAAGCCGCATCCACCGCCCCAGCCCCCAGGCCATAGGGAACTGCCCACAGGCATAGCTGCCAAAAGCTGTTGGAGACGGAAAATCCAAAAAGTGCGGCGGCTGTCATGCCCACACTGACAGCTGTAACGAGCCCTGTTCCCAGCTTCCGGATCACCCTGCTGGAAAGCAGGCTGGAAACAATGGTTCCCCCGGCAATGATCATGGAAATAATTCCCGCATAGGAGAGGGGCGCCCCAAGCTCCAGACGCATGGCGGGCCAGGCCGAGCCCAGCAGAGAGTCCGGCAGGCCCAGGCTGATAAAGGCCAGATAAATAATGGCCAGCAACAGTGAAATCATTCTGTGTTTCTCTCCTTTTATAACCCTCTGTGCATTGTTTTTCCGATAGAGGCTCAAACGGCGTCTATCATCTATCGCGAGAAAAGTTTTGAAGCTATTCCTTTTCGCTTTCTTCTGCCAAAAACCGGGCAAGGCCGGTATAACGCCTTGTTTTGCGGTCGTTTTCGATCATGGCCTCTATCACGCCCTGCTGGCCCGCTAAAATCAGGAGCTGCTTTGCCCGGGTCACACCGGTATACAGCAGATTGCGGTAGCAAAGCTGCATAGGCGGGCGCAGCACCGGGATCACCACGGCGGTAAACTCGTTGCCCTGGCTTTTATGTACCGTTACGGCGTAGGCGGGCTCCAGCTCCTCTCCGGCCCGCTCAAAATCATACAGCACATCCTTGTCATCAATATGCACATGGAGCACGCCACCAGGCTTGTCGATCTCCGTGATCACTCCCATATCGCCGTTAAATACCCCTTCCCCGCTGGTATCGTCGTCCCGCGTCCAGGGAAGATCGTAATCGTTTCGGATCTGCATCACCTTATCTCCCAGCCGGAACAGAGCGCCGCCGATCTTCACCTCCGGTTTTCCCTTTTCCGGGGGATTGATGGCTTCCCGCAGAAGCTTATTCAGCTCCACCGTGCCAAGCTCCCCCTTTCTGCCGGGGCACAGCACCTGGATATCCGTAACAGGGGAGTATCCATAGCTTTTCGGAAGCCTGTGGGCGCAAAGGGAAACGATGAGCTTTGCCGCGGCCGCAGGCTCCTGCTGGGGAAGGAAAAAGAAATCGCTGTCCTTCCGCTTTAATTCCGGCAGCCTGCCCTCTACAATGCGGTGGGCGTTTGTCACGATCAGGCTTTCCATGGACTGGCGGAAAATCTCCTTGAGCTGCACTGTGGGAAACTGCCCGGAGGCGATCAGATCTCCCAGCACATTGCCCGCCCCCACGGAGGGAAGCTGGTCGCTGTCCCCCACCAAAATCAACCGGCAGGAAAGAGGCAGCGCCCGCAGCACACTTTCAAACACATAGGAATCCACCATGGAAAGCTCGTCGATCACCAGGCAGTCGCATTCCAGAGGATTTCGCTCATTTCTGGTGAAAACCGGGTTATCGTGCTCGTCCCAATCCACCTGAAGCATCCGGTGAAGGGTTTTTGCCTCCTCCCCGGTCACCTCGCTCATACGCTTGGCGGCCCGCCCGGTGGGCGCAGCCAGCAGCACCCGCTCTCCGGCGCATTTCAAAAGATAAATAATGGCGTTCAGGGTGGTGGTCTTACCGGTACCGGGGCCGCCGGTAAGGATCAGTACACCCTGCTCCAAAGCCGCCTCAATGGCCTCCTTCTGCTTTGCCGCATACTGGATCCCCCGCTCCTTTTCGATCAGGCGGATCTGAAGATCCGCCCCGTTCACAGGCTCCGGCGGCATACGCAGCATGGATTTCATGCGGGCGGCAATATACTGCTCGCACTGATCCTGCTTCTGCAAAAACAAAAATTCCCGTTCGCCAAACTGTTCACAAACCAGCTGGAAATTCTGGCACAGCGTATACACGGCGTCCTGCACCGCTTCCAGCTCCACGCCCAGCATTTGCTGGGCCGCCCTGCACAGCTTGTCCGCCGGCAGGCAGGTGTGGCCGTTATCCAGGTTGTGCCGCATGACATACAGCACCCCAGCCTGCACCCGCCCGGAATTATCATAGGGCATTTCCATAGACTGGGCAATGGTATCGGCAATGTCAAAGCTGATATCCATGCCCTCGCTGCACAGGCAGTAGGGATCCTCCTGAATACAGCCGACTGCCCCTTCCCCGTATTCCTTCCACACCAGCACCGTTTCTTCCGGGCGCACGCCGTAAGCGCCCAAAAAGGCCATCAGTTCCCGAATTCCGTATACCCGCTTTAATTCTTTGCTGATCTCCAAGGCCTTTTCCTTAGTGATCCCTTTGATCTGAGCAAGCCGCTCCGGCTCGTTTTCGATCACGGTAAGGGCCTGCACGCCAAAGGTGTCAATGATCCTCCTGGCAGTGGCGGGCCCTACGCCCTTCACCGCCCCGGAGGACAGATATTTCAACATGGCGGCGGTAGTGGCGGGACGGGCCCGCTCAAAGGTTTCCGCTTTAAATTGGTCGCCAAAGGAAGGGTGGCTGCTCCATGTGCCGTACACATGCAGCTCCTCCCCCTCGCTGACAAAGGGAAAAGCGCCCACTACGGTAACAAGCTCTCCCCCTGCCGCCATTTCCAGCACGGTATATTGATTTTTATCGTTGTGGTAAACCACATGCTCCACTGTGCCGCACAGCTCCAGCAACCCGCTTTCCGCCAAGGTCTTCTTTCCTTTCTGTTGCTTTTAACGCCGGGCTTGTTTGAAAATAGAGAAAATGCCGGATTTTTGTACAAGGTGAGACGGTTTCAAGGCGGAGACCACAGGATCTCCAACGCAGAAATCCGTCCGCATTGGGCAAAAAGACAGCGTTTGCGTTTTTTCAAATAAGCCCTAGCCCACTTCCATACAATGATACACCAAATCTTCCGGTTTGGAAAGCCTTAAATAAGGATATTGCAGCAATAAGTACCGGCAGATGCGGTCGATCTCCGGGTCGCCGCTGTGATTGACACACACCAGCTTCCGTTCTCCCTTGACTTCCAGCCACCGCAGGCGTTCCGCCGCCATACGTACGGTATATTCACAGTCCTCCGGGCTTTCCGGCACTACCACCATGGTAAGTTTTCCCTCCGTCAGCGGACGGGTCCACCAGAATACCAGCAGCTTCACAAGCTCCGCCGCCCCCAGCACCATCAATACCGCGCAGATCGCGCATACAGCTATGTTCATAGTCATTCACCCCGCTTGCTTCATTCTATGTAAGGAGGCCTGTCCCGGTGATTTTTTACAAGCGGAAAGCAACAGGGCCGGAAGCTTCCGGCCCTGAACGATCAAGAAATTCAAAAAAGTATATTGTTTATCTTCTGCCGGGACGCATTTGCCGTGCGTTCGGGTACTCCTCTAAGCAAAGCAGATACAGCAGAGACAGATCCTCACTGTGATCTTCATCCCGTTCCTTGTAATCAAGCCTTTACAACACGGACCACTGAAAGGCAGCTGGGTTTTCGGTATAGGACTATTGAATTTCACGGTTCGGCCAGGAGCCCAGCTTTAGTTGAAACAGACTGCTGTTATAATCCGCATTGATATCCTTTGATATGGCGATCCATATTTCCGCGTCATTCTGCCAACAGATAATTCCCATATCAGGCTTTCTTTCCTCATATTGTGTACGAAGTTCTTTTTTTCTATCTTTATTCACTTGAGATTCCCTTCTTTTTTTGAGCACCTTTGAGAACAGAAAGCGTAAAAGCCTCGAAAATCGAAATTTTCACAACACCGCTTTCCGCAGTTCTTCTACACGGTCTGTTCTTTCCCAGGCCACATTCAAGTCTTCTCTGCCCATATGCCCATATGCCGCCAGGGGGCGGTACTTTGTTTTCCGCAACCCCAGCTCCTTGATGATCGCCATGGGCCGCAGGTCAAACACCTTCTCCACCGCCTCTGCCAGCCTTTCATCGCTGACTTTTCCGGTACCGAAGGAATCCACCATAACGGAGACCGGATGGGCCACGCCGATGGCATAAGCCAGTTCCACCTCGCATTTTTCCGCCAGTCCGGCCGCCACGATGTTTTTCGCTGCCCAGCGGGCGGCATAGGCCGCGGAGCGATCCACCTTGGTGGGGTCCTTTCCGGAAAAAGCGCCGCCGCCGTGTCTGCCGTAACCGCCGTAGGTATCCACAATGATCTTTCTGCCGGTGAGGCCACTGTCTCCCACAGGGCCGCCGATGACGAACCGCCCGGTGGGGTTGATGTAGATCTTCGTTTCCTTATCCACCAGCTCAGAAGGCACCACGGGCTTTATTACGTGCTTTACAAGATCCTTCTTCAGCTTTTCCAGCTTTACGTCTTCATCGTGCTGGGTGGAGATCACAATAGCGTCTACCCGCTTGACCACATTCCCGTCATACTCCACTGTGACCTGGGTTTTCCCGTCCGGGCGCAGGTAGGACAGAGTGCCGTCCTTTCTTACGGCAGCCAGCTGACGGGCCAGCTTGTGAGAAAGAGAAATGGCAAGAGGCATGTATTCCTCCGTTTCATTGCAGGCAAAGCCAAACATCATGCCCTGGTCTCCTGCTCCCACCAGGCTGTTTTCATCTTTTTCCCCGTTTTTTGCTTCCAGAGACTCATTGACGCCCATGGCAATATCGGGAGACTGGCTGTCGATAGAAGTAAGCACGCCGCAGGTGTTGCCATCAAAGCCATATTTCGGGTCGTCATAGCCGATCTCCTTTACCACCTCCCGCACAATGGCGGGAATATCCACATAACAGTTAGTGGTGATCTCTCCCATCACATGGATCACACCGGTGGTTGCGGTGGTCTCACAGGCTACATGGGCATTTTCATCCTGCTCCAAAATAGCGTCCAGCACCGCATCGGAAATCTGGTCGCACACCTTGTCGGGATGCCCCTCTGTCACAGATTCTGAAGTAAAGAGCTTCATTTTCAGTACTTCCTTTCCTTATGGTAAAATCGGAACCGCTTTTCCCCTTTTTCACACAAAAAACGAGCCGCTCGAAAAACGAGGGCTCGCTGCTGCCTCATCTTTCGGTGTGATCCATCATGGATCTCCGCAGGAATTAGCACCTTGCGAAAGACAGCGTGCTGTCTTTTTGCAGGTTGCCGGGCATCACAGGGCCTGTCCCTCCGCCGCTCTTGATAAGGAGATATTCGGTTTTCTGGAGCACATTATACTACCGAAAGGCAGGCTTGTCAATGCTAAGCTTCACAGACTAATGACGCAAGTAATAAAATTTATAATTATGAAATTTTTACAAAAAAATCAATATTGACAAATCAAGTGAACAACCTTATAATTAATTTATTGAATTTTTACATTTT
>CAMVYG010000110.1 GCA_947171615.1 uncultured Clostridia bacterium | reverse complement strand
CTTTGCCGGATTCCAGGGCGGCTCTGAGATCCTGTTCCCGAATCAGGGGTCCCCGCGCGGTGTTGAGGATCCATACGCCGTCCTTCATCTTTGAAATGGTATCTGCGCAAATGATTTCCCGGGTATCCTCGGTCAGAGGGCAGTGCAGAGAGATCACATCAGCTTCTTCAAAGAGAGTTTCCAGAGAAACGCCGCAAAACGCAGGGGGAAGGGTCTTTCGCTCTAAATGATGGTCGTATGCGAGGAGCTTCATTCCAAAGGTTGAGGCGAGCTTTCCGGTTTGTATTCCGATCTGCCCGCAGCCTATAATGCCCATGGTTTTTCCGGTTAGCTCCGTCAGCGGATACTTCCAGTAGCAGAAATCCGGAGAACGGCTCCAATCCCCCTGCTGAACGCTCCGGTTGTGCTCTCCGACATGATGACACAACTCCAGAAGCAGAGCTATGGTCAGCTGCGATACGGCAGTGGTGCTGTAAGCGGGAACATTGCAGACCGGGATTTTCCTCTCTTTTGCGGCCTCAATATCCACAATATTGTAGCCGGTTGCCAGAACACCGATGTATTGCAGGTTGGGGCTTTTTTCAATGCTCTCTCTGGAGAGAGGCGTCTTGTTTGTCAGTACGATCTCCGCGTCGCCGATCCTTTCCAGTATCGCTTCTGCAGGGGTTCTGTCATAAATCGTGCAGTCTCCCAGCTGTTTTAACGCATCCCAGGACAAATCACCGGGATTTTCAGTATAGCCATCTAAAATAACAATTTTCACAGCAGAATTTCCTTTCTGTATAGAGTATTTCAAATAAGGATGAAAGCTTATTTGACAGCAGGATAGCATAAAGCTTCATGGGGAACAACCCTTTTGCTCCGAAATTCAGGACGGGGATGGGGAAGTTCATAATTTTATGGCAGAAATCGAAAGAATGTATCTTTTTGCCGTTCCCTGCCTATGGTATACTGGCATCAACATTAGAATGACGGGGAGTGCCCTGCCATTCGCAAAAAGTCCAGAGGAGGAGCTTATCAAATGAATTTTGAATTTTCCAGAAGCATTCCGCTCAATGACAGCTATGATGTGATCGTTGCCGGTGGAGGGCCTTCCGGATGCACTGCCGCAGCCGCCGCCGCAGCTACCGGCGCAAAGACATTGCTGCTGGAAGCTTCCGGCTGCCTGGGTGGCATGGGGACCTCCGGCATGGTGCCGGCCTGGTGTCCCTTCTCCGACAAGGAGAAAATTGTCTACCGCGGTTTGGCACAGAAGGTATTTGAAGCCACCAAGGCCGCTATGCCTCATATCAGCAAGGACGCACTCGATTGGGTCGCCATTGACCCGGAAGCCCTGAAGCGGATTTTTGACGATCTGGTAACAGAAGCCGGAGCCGATGTGCTGTTCAATACCATGGTCTGTGCCGTGGACTTTAACGATGGGCATCTTGACCGCCTGATCGTGTCCAACAAGAACGGGCTTACCGCTTATCAGGCTTCTGTCTTTGTGGATTGCACCGGAGACGGCGACCTGATCGCCTGGTGCGGCCTGCCCTTTGCCTTCGGAGATGATGAGACCCACGATGTGCAGCCGGCCACCCATTGCTTCCAGATCACCAATGTGGACCAGTACGCTTACGAAACCGGCCCCAGAATGCATTCCAGTATTATGGATTGTCCCGTTTACGATATTGTGCGGGATGAAAGCTTCCCTCTGGTGAAGGACGGTCACTCCTGCAACAGCCTGATCGGCCCGGGTACGGTGGGCTTTAATACCGGGCATCTGTGGAATGTGGATTCTACCGATCCCATCAGCATGTCCAAGGCCCTGATGGATGGCAGAAGGCTGGCTCACCAGTTCCATGAGGGCCTGAAAAAATACTATCCCTCCGCTTTTGCGGCTTCCTTCCTGAGCGCGACTGCTCCAGCTATGGGGATCAGAGAATCCCGGAGAATGGTGGGCGAGTATACCATTACTCTGGAGGATTACCTGTCCCGCCGCACCTTTGAAGATGAGATCGGCCGCAACTGCTATTACATTGATGTGCATCAAAGCGAAGCCGAAAGGGAAGAAGTCAATAAGGGCACATTTAACGCCGATCTGCGCTTTGAGCATTACGGCCCAGGCGAGTCTCACGGAATTCCTTACCGCAGCCTGATCCCTCAGGGTGCGAGCAATCTGCTTACTGCAGGACGGAATGTCAGTTGTGAGCATCTGGTTCTTGGCAGCATTCGCGTAATGCCTCCCGCCATGGTCACAGGACAGGCTGCGGGAACAGCCGCCGCTATGGCCGCTTTGGAGGGGATTGATACCCGAAGCGTAAACGTGCAGAAACTCCGCGCAAAGCTGCGTGAAGACGGAGCCTATTTCCTGTAAAACGGCAAAGTGTTGATACTGGGCTTGACTTATACAGGAATCATACGATAAGATAAACAGAACGGGGGCGCTGCTGACAGGCAGTTTTACAGCGACCTCGTTCTGTCTTATCGTTTAAACAAATTTGAATTCTGATGCCGGCTTTGTACTGTTGGGGAAGGAAGTGTGTTGATTGGCAAAGCGTTATAAGATGAGGCAGAGCGTGATGCTCCTGTATCTTTTGATCGTCCTTGTGCCTACGGCAATCCTGTTTGGGCTCTATATTCAGGTGCTTACCACACAGATGAATCAGGAGGTTGTGGACACCATGCTGCAGACGCTGCGGCAATCTGCTTTGCGGGTGGAAAATGATTTGGAAAACTTGAAAAGAGTTTCCGACCATCTGTTTTCCTCTTTGACAATAAACAGAGCCATGGCTGCCAATCCGGCTGCGCAGAAGCTGGAGGATCAACTGGAAGAAATGGACGATATGAGCGATACGATCCATGCCGCCATTGAAAGCTCCAATATCGATTCTGTTCGGGTCTATGTACCCGATGGGAAGATCTATGCGAGAGAGCGCCAGGAGTTTTTTCCGTTTTCCGATTTTTATAATGATTCAATATTTTCCAACATCAATGCCAAGGGCGAGTATTTGCTGCTTACCTTAAATTCTTTGGGTGAGACAGAGGAAAGGGAATATGTTTCCTACGCCAGACAGGTCAAAAGCATGAGCCAGGTGGGCCGCACCATAGGCGCACTGAGCGTAAACTTTCATTCGGAATGGCTTAAAAGCGCCCTGGATCAGTTGGATTTCCCGGAAAATGGTCTGGTTTACCTGACCGATTCCGAAGGCCGGGTGCTTTTGGGAAACCGAGAAAAGGGAGAGGTTGCCGCACCTTGGGAGAACCGAAGCTTTCAACCTGATTCGGAGATGTCTTTTCACTCCAACGGACAAACCTATCTCATTCAACACATAGAGCTGCCCGATTGGTACCTGGTGGCAGAGCTGCCCAATGTCAGTTTTTTGAACGATGGTCAGTCAAACTGGATCAAGCTGGTTTTTTATGTTGTTCTATTGATGACCTTTATCGGCCTGGTGATGGTGGCGTCTTCTATTATGATCAGCAGCGTTGCCCGCCGGATCCAACAGCTGGCTTCCGTTTTTGAGGATATGGGGGAGCCGAAAATGCCGGAAAGAAAGAAATTCACTCCTCATGTCTTTTTTCCAATGTTTCAGAGCCTTGATGAATCTTTGGAAAATACAAGACGGTTGATCCGCACAAGCTATGAGCAGATGGAACAGCAGCGAAAAACACAGCTGATGCTGTTGCAGGCACAGATCAATCCTCATTTCATCTATAATACTCTGGATACCATTCAGTGGCTGGTGCGGTCCGGGCATTCAGAGGACTCGGTGGCGGTGATTTCCAATCTTACCAGGTACCTTAGACTGACTTTGAATAACGGGCGGGATGTGGTAACAATTAATGATGAGGTGGAAATGACAAAAGCCTATTTGGAGATCCAGCGGGCACGTTTTGGCGACAGTTTTGATCTAAACTTCATTATTGAGCCGGATACCCGTGAGTGTCTCCTGCCTAAAATGACCCTGCAACCGATCATTGAAAACGCCCTTCTTCATGGAATACGCCCTTTGACAGAGCGGAGGGGGAGAATTGATATCGATATTTACAGGGATCAGTCTTTCCTCACCATTGTTGTTGTGGATAACGGCGTAGGAATGGAGAAGGAAACTCTGGAAAATCTTTTAAAATTCTACCCTGCCGGGGAAAACGGGTATGGCCTTTACAATGTAAATCAGCGAATCCTGCTTTTTTCCGGTGACGGGCAGGGGGGAATCTCCGCGGAATCAGAGCCGGGAAAATACACCATGGTTACGCTCCAGATCGCGGAAAGAAAGAAGTTAGAAGAATCGCTGTAATTGTTTCATATTTGAAATATCATAATTTTGAGTTAGAAATCAAAATCCTGTTTCTTTCGACTTTTTAGGCAACATGCTATACTTTTGACACAAGATTTCCAAGGAGGTTTCCAAAATGAAAAAGAAGTCAATTCTATCGTTGATCCTTGCGTTCGCAATGGCTTTGAGCCTTGCGGCCTGTGGATCTACCCCCGGTAAAAACAATTCATCCACCCCCTCAAAGGCGGAGAACAGCTCTGCCGCTGAGCCGGTGAACACTCCGGACGGCGAGAAGCCTGTTCTGAAGCAGCTGATGATCAATGCGGCTGAAGATTACAACGCCTATCCCGTTGCCGCCGACATTAAAGAGATGACTGGCTATACGGTACAATACGATATGCTGCCCAAGGATGAAACTGCCGATAAGCTGAACCTGATTATGGCTTCCGAGCAGGAATACGATATCGTGTCCTATATAGGCGATGTTGCTCTGGTGATGAATTTCGCCCAGAACGGCGCTTTGGTGGATATCAATCCCTATCTGGACAGCGCTCCCAACCTGAAGAACGCTATTTCCGACTATGCCAGAGAGACCTTCAGTATCGATGACAGCCTGTATGCCATCGGTATGGAGAACATCAGCTTTGACGGTCTGGGTGAGGTTCGCGAGACTCTCTTCACCCGTCAGGATTGGCTGGATGATCTGGGCCTTAAGGTTCCCACCACCACCGATGAATTTGTTGAGATGCTCCGCGCCTTCAAGGATTACGACAATGGCACCGGCACCAAGGTGATCCCCATGACCCTGCCCGGCAACAGAGTGATTCTCAGCGGTCTCACCGGCGCTTTCGGCATTCCCAACGAGTGGAATGAGATCGACGGTGAGCTGGTCAACTGGATCACCGATCCACGGATGAAGGATTACCTGGCCTTCCTGAAGGGCCTTTATGAAGAAGGCCTGCTGGATGCCGAGTTCCCCGCCAATAAGGTGGAGAACCAGAAGGAAAAGTACACCAACGGCACTGCCGGTGTTGCTTACTTCGGATATTGGGATTGTCCGTCTCTGTATGACACTATGGATCAGACCCAGCCCGATCACGTGCAGGCCTTTATCCCTTATCTGGTCGGCCCCAACGGTGATGCAGGCATCGGAACCAACGTGAATTCCGGCTTTGACCGTATTTCCTTTATTCCCAAGGCTTCTCAGCATGTAGATGATGTGTTTAATTTCATCAACATTCAGTTGGAAGAGGAAAACTTCCGCACCGTTACCATCGGTAAGGAGGGCGTCCACTTTACTCAGGACGAGAACGGCGATTACTGGCCCATTAAGCCTACCTTCTTTGATGAGCGCAGCCTGTCCAATAACTACAATATTGGCCGTCTGCCCATTTATCCCACCTACTGGATGTGCCGTGCGAAGAAGGACGACCGTCAGTGGAACTGCTGGCAGCATCTGAATCAGAATGAAGAAGTAAAAGCTGTCAATACTGTTTGTGTTGCATCCGGTGTACCTTCCTTCCCCGAGACCTCTAAGAATAAGCAGTCTCTGGATCAGATGGTG
The DNA here is from genome assembly GCA_947171615.1 of uncultured Clostridia bacterium. Taxonomy (GTDB): domain Bacteria; phylum Bacillota; class Clostridia; order Oscillospirales; family Acutalibacteraceae; genus Acutalibacter. The sequence goes on along the minus strand of CAMVYG010000110.1, from coordinate 1,352 downwards.
CTGGATCAGCAGATCAAGATCATTGCCGGTACGGAATCTGTAGACAGTTGGGACGCTTTTGTAGAAGAGTGGAGAGCGGCCGGCGGCGACGCCATGATCAAGGAATACAATGATTGGTGGGCGTCCAGGAAGTAAGATTCATCGTTGATAGGATGGATCAAGTCAGATAAATATTGAGAAGCGGTAAGGGGGCTTTTTTGAAGAGTCCCCTTACTTTTCTAAAAAGATGTGTTACACGTTTCATTTTGTTTAAGAAGTGCTAGAAGAAGGAGTTGATCCCGCTTGGTTTCCCGTAAATCATTCTGGTACAGGGTCCGGAAGCATTGGGATATGTACCTTATGCTCATCCCGGCGTTGGCCTTTTTGATCCTTTTTAAGTATTTGCCTATGTGGGGCATACGGATCGCTTTTCAGGATTTCAACATTTTTGATCCAAACGGCAGCGAATGGGTTGGATTTCTGAATTTCCAGAAGCTGTTTGCCTCGAAAGATTTTTTAACTGTTTTAAGAAACACTTTGATCATCAGTTTTGCAAAGATCCTCATTCTGTTTCCAATGGGGGTTATTGTAGCTTTGATCCTGAATGAAGTACATTCTCTGTGGTATAAAAAAACAGTACAGACCATTATTTACATCCCTCACTTTTTTTCCTGGATCGTTGTGGCCGGTATTTTTACCTCGATCCTTTCTACTACCAACGGGCTTCTGAACCAACTGATCGAGCTGCTTGGCGGTGAGGCGGTGAACTTTATCACACCTGCCTGGTTCCGCTCTGTCATTGTTTTTTCCGCCGGCTGGAAAGAGGTGGGCTGGAATGCCATCGTCTTTATCGCCGCCATTGCCGGTGTAGGCCAGGAAATGTATGAGGCTGCCCGTATCGATGGGGCAGGGCGTCTCCGCCAGATCTGGAGCATTACGCTGCCCAGCATTATGCCTACGATCATACTGATGTTCATTCTTCGCATTGGCAGCATTATGAACGCTGGTACAGAGCAGATCCTCGCTATGTACAATCCTGTCGTGTATAATGTAGGAGATGTGATCGGCACCTATGTGTACCGAATTGGACTCGGAAAAATGGATTACAGCTTCAGCACAGCGGTGGGGCTTTTTGAGTCTCTGGTAGGCTTCCTGCTGGTTATGACCGGTAACTGGCTGAGCCGCCGTACTGTGGGCAGCAGTATTTGGTAAGGAGGGAAGAAACGATGAAACGCTTTCTTAGAAGAAAATCTGCCGAAGATGTGGCGGTAGACGTCTTTGTTTATGTTATTACCTTTGTGTATGCGCTGATCGCTTTAATTCCCTTTCTGAACGTGATTGCAAAGGCCTTTTCTGCGGAGTGGGCGTTGGTA
>CAMVYG010000109.1 GCA_947171615.1 uncultured Clostridia bacterium | reverse complement strand
GAGCAATCCGTACAGAAAAATGTTCCGGATGCCGAAATCGGCGTGTTCCAGCTGAAACCGGAAAAGGATGATTTTATCACCTTCTTTACCTATAACTGCAACGCGGTTCCCTCTACCTGCAAAAATCCCGAAGCGGGACTTGATTTCCTGCAGTGGCTGTATTCCAGCCAGGAAAATCACGACCTGTTTATGTATGGCATTGAGGGTGAAACCTACAACGCGGTAGGCGAGGACAAAAAGGTAAGCGTTTTGGGAGAAGATGGCTCTGCCCTGTGGAAATATGACGAATGGCAGATCGCTTATCAGCCCCTTCGCCGCTATGAGGATGGACTGTCCGATGAGTTGATCGCACTGGATAAGCGCCGCCGCGATCTCGATGAAAATTCTGTCATAAGCGTGGCCACCGGCTTTATGTTCAACTCTGAACCGGTAGCGGCGGCCGCGGCAAATTTGTCCGCAGAGGCATCAAATGTGCTGGCTCCCCTGAAGTGCGGCCTGGTTCCTTATGACGAGGGCTTTGAAAGCGCTCTGGCCACCTTGAAGTCAGCGGGATTGGACGAATATTTGGCTGAGTTTGAAAAGCAGTTTAAAGAGTTCCTGAACGGACAATAATTTTCATCTCTCTTTTAAGAACCTGTTCAGCATCTCCCCACGCATGCCTTTTCGGAAAATTTTGCGGAAAACTGTGTTAAAAATCCTTGCCGGGCGCCAGCCCGCCTACAGACTTTTTCCTTGTTTTCCACCAAATTGTATTCGAAAATCCATACACGCTGAGATACCGAGCAGATTCTAAGAAAGGAATCAAGTTTGAAAAAATAAATTTTTCAAACCAGGTTTTGCGGCATTGCACCCCGCTGGAATTTTGCTAACGCAAAATTACAAAATTTATCTCAAAAGAAAAGAAAGGATGCGTTTTGCAGGCCTTGCCTGCAAAAGCTATGGTCATAAAGATGAACAATGTATTGCCGCTGCGGGTAGGAATTATTGGAGCCGGATTTATTGCGGGTACAGCCCATCTTCCCTCGCTGATGAAGCTGGGAACCCGTATTCGGCTGGTGGCGATTGCGGATAATCGCCCGGAAGCGCTGAAGCACATAAAAAAATACTACCCCATAGAAAAAACTTACACAGATCCTTACGAGATGCTCCGTGAAAATGAATTGGATCTGGTGCATATCTGTACTGCCAATAATACACACAAGGAATTTACGATCGCCGCCTTGCGCAGCGGGGCAAATGTTCTTTGTGAAAAGCCTTTGGCCCTGACGGTAGCGGACACGAAAGAAATGTTTCAGGAAGCTGACAAGGCCGGAAAGCTGCTGATTGCCTGCCAGAACAACCGAATGGGTCCCATGCAGAAGGTAAAAGAGCTTATTGAAAACGGCGTCCTGGGAAACGTTTATTACACCGAGATAGAAAATATCCGGCGTCGGGGTGTTCCAGCGTGGGGCAGGTTCCACACCAAGGAGGATAACGGAGGAGGCCCCTTGTGCGATGTTGGCGTCCATTATATCGACGCGGCGCTGTTCGCGGTGGGAAATCCGAAACTGGTAAGCGTTTCCGCGAACACATTTACAAAAATTGCGAATCGTGGTCCGGCCAGTGTGGATACTATGGGGGCCATGACAGGGGAAAAGCCCTATCTTCCACGCCGGGACTATGACTATCACGATTATTCCGTGGAGGATTTCGCTTCTGGAATCGCGCGCTTTGAAAATGGTATGCAGATGATGATCAAGTTTTCCTGGGCTCTCAACTTGCCGCGATATGACAACTATAAAATCGTGGGAGATCGTGCCGGACTGGTTTATGAAAAAAGCGCAGGAAAAGAGCATCCCATCACCCTTTACGGACAGCAGGACGATTATTTGAGCGATCAAAGCCTTGAAATTCCAATCGCTCAAAAAGGCGCCATGCATGACGTGGGCCACGAGCTGCTGATCCATCACTTGGCGGACGTGCTGCAGAACGGCGAGAAGTGCGTCATTCAGCGGGAAGAAATGCTGAACGTAGTGGCTGTGATGGAGGCTTTCTACCTTTCAGGAAAGCTGAATCGGGAAATTCGACGGGAAGAATTGAGCGATTGCCAAAAATAATATTTGTATTAGGAGAACACTTATGGGCAATATGAAATTAGGCTTGCAAATGTGGAGTATCCATGATATCTTTGTAAAGCAGGGCTTTGAAAAGACCTTGAAAGAGATCCGCGAAATGGGCTATGAGGGGCTTGAGTTCGCCTTAGGCGGCAGCCCAACTCTTTCCGACCGCTGCGGATACAAGGTAGACCCCGGGGAACTGAAAAAAATGATGGAGGCATACGGGGTAAAACCCTTGGGCTCTCACATCTCCTTCGGCTCCTTTTTAGAGGATCCTGATACTGTACTGCGGGAATGTTTGGAGCTTGGCCTGGAATATGCGGCGATCGGACCTGCCTTTGAAGGAGATCGGACGCCCCATGACGACCAGATCGAAAAATACCGGCAAATTACGGAAAGCGCCAAAATATTTAAGGAAAACGGAATTCAGTTTCAGGTGCATTGCGCGGTTTACGGATATCTCCATGATTACAAGGGAAGACCTACTTATCAGGGAATGATCGAGGAAGCCGGCATTGATCTGATCCAGCCGGAATTTGACACGGCATGGATGATCTGCAGCGGGAATGATCCTGTGGAGCTGCTGGAAAAATATAAAAACCATGTTGATATTCTGCACTTTAAGGATTACCATCCTGTTCCCTATGACACAGAGTACATTCTGGTTCGTCACAATGAAGTATGCGATCATCATCGCGGCTGCGCGGTAGGGGACAACGGCGTACAGGATATTGCGTCTATTGTAGCCGCGGCGGAACGGTGCGGCACCAAATGGGTCTTGACGGAACTCTGGAATGAGGCAAATTCTTTGGAAAACGCCAAAATCAGTGCGGAAAATATAAAAAAATATCTGTAACCGGATATATAGGGTAACTCTTTGCAAAAAGACAGCATCCGGGAGACGTTGATCTCCCGGGTTGCTGTTTTTGCAAAATAGCGGCAATTACAGGTTGAGAGGAGAATCCCAAAAGGAGGGTACCATGAGCTTCCGAAATATGTTTCGCTTCCGTTACTACAGGAAGCTGGTTTTTTCATTTGTTATAATCGGGATATTGTTCATCTCCGTATTTGTTATCGGCTTTTCATCTCTGTTTTCTCACATGACGATCAGCAAGGTTGGAGAAGCGTCCGTTGCCAATGTCAAACAGACCGCTGATTCTCTGGATACCGTGTTTGGAAATTGCCAAAACGCTATTAATAGCCTAATGAACGAAAGGGATTTCTATTCCGTCGCCTACGGTCAAAAATTGGATCGGCTGAAGGAATATCATCTGATAAACAGCATTAAAAAAATCATCACGCACTACCCTTATATCAAGTATATGGGAGTTATCAATATCGCTCAGAACCGTTATGTGGGGACCCGCGGGATCTATTGGGACTGTAAAAATGAAATGGAAGAAATCAGGCAAAAAAGCGGGGAGCCCTCTCGCGGATTGCTGTCAAGGCAGGTTCGCGAATATGAAAACACGGAGGAATCCCAAAAAGTTTCCGTATTGACTTATTTTTACTCACCTTACACTGTTCAGAGTTCAGGCTGTTATGTTTTGCTGGATCTGGACCCGGCCGCATTATGCAGGCAAATGACGGGAACTATTGATAATTTGTGGGATCAGCTGATGCTGGTTGATCAAAGCGGGGCTGTGGTTTTATCCTGCTTTCCGGAAAAAGAAAAGTACAGTGTTTCGGAAACGGTGATGAGCAGTATTCCCCCACAGGAGAAAAGCGGTTTTTTTGAAAAGAACCTTGGAATCAAAAAAATGGTCTCATTCTGCTGGCTATCCAGCACCTCATGGGTCGTTGTCGGTACTCAGCCATGGGAAAATATTATTTCCACATTTTCAAACATGCGCTGGCTCTTTCTCTGGATCGCGGTACTGGCTATCGGCATATATTGTGTTCTCAGCGTGTTTTTTTCCAACTACATTTACAGCCCCATTAAAAATATTTGGGAAAACATCAGGCCCGGTTCCACGGAAGAAAAAGAGCGGAATGAGGATGAAATGAGGCTGATCTCCGACGCCTTTTACCGATACTCCAGAAAAGAGGAGCGGTATCACTGGGACACATCCTCAGAAAGGAATCTGCTTCGCGGCTGTCTCCAGGGGAAAAAATATTCCGAAGAAGATTGGATCAAAGAAACGCACCCATTTGCGGCCTCACTATATCTGGGAATACAGTACAGCGTTATCGTCATCGCTGCGGATTCCTGCAGCTGGCAGAACGAATTCTATCTGGACCGGCAGCTATATTGGTTTGCGCTGATGCAAATGACAAAAGAGCTGATGGAAGAAAGTGGGATTCATTCTCTGGGCTTTTCCTATACAACTGAAGCAGAGGAATTTGTGCTGATTTGTCAAATGGAAAAAGCCAAAATTTCTGCTCAGTTGGAAGTAGGGTTGGAAGAATTGCAGGTGGGAATGCAAAGGGAGTTTCATCTTTCCGTAAGCATGGGCGTCAGCAATGTGCGAAGCGGCATAGACTCCCTGGCAGAAGCTTATTTCGCCGCCAGAAAGGCGCTTCAGGAGCGGATGATCCAGGGGCCGCTATGCCTGATGTTTGAATCAAGAGTACCGATTCGAACGGATGTGGAGGAATATCCCCTCAGAATAGAACATCAAATAATCAATGAGCTGGTTGCCGGTAATTCCGGGCAAGTTAACGCGGGAATAGACCGCTTCTTCTCTCACGTCTCCCAGGCTTCCCCGGAAAAAGCAGTGGAATGGTTTCACCGGTTGTATCTTTCCATTGTCAATAAGGAAATCATGATCTTGGAGCGAACAGGAAAAAGTTTGAAGGAACTTCTAAAAACCGCTTCCACCCTGGAAAATTTAACGGAAATGCAAGCTTTTACCAAAAATCTTTGCCATAAAATCGCAGAGCAGATGGAAAGTCTGCCCATGCGGATGCCTGCGGAGCAGGTGGTTATCACCACCAAAAAGCTGATAGAGGAAAAATACGGCGATTCCAGTATGTCATTGACGACTTTAGCAGATGCCGCCGGTCTTTCTTCCCCTTATCTGAGCCAACTCTTTTCAAAAAATTATGGGATGTCATGTGCGGATTATCTGGCGAAGATCAGAATGGACGAAGCCGCGAAAATGCTGCGGGAAACGAATCTCACAGTACAACAGATCAGCGAGCAGGTCGGCATTACAAATATCAATTATTTTTATACCATGTTTAAAAAAGCCCATGGCGTGACCCCGAGGCAGTATCGTATGATGAAATAACGCGGTAAAAAGTCTGGGGTTCCGCCATCAGGGCCATACAGAAGAAAGTTTGAAAAATAAATTTTTCAAACCAGGTTTTGCGGCTTTTGCCGCTGACAAAATGATTTTTTTGGAAAATCATTCGGGCAATTTCCTTACGGGAAACCAGCCACAGATTGAAACAAATATGTTTCAATCCAGCAAATTTTGTTTTCCAGTATTTCGTCCCGCCAGAATTTTGCTAACACAAAATTTTTCTTGAAAGAAAAGAAAGGATGCGTTTTGCAGGCCTTGCCTGCAAAGGCTATGGTCATACACATGAAATACATTCAAATTCCCAATACAACGCTTACCGTATCCAACTTGATTTTAGGCTGTATGCGGTTATCCGGTCTCAATCAATCAGAAGCGGAAACGCTGCTTCGCACCGCGCTTGATGAAGGGATCAACCATTTTGACCACGCTGATATTTACGGCGGGGGACAGTGCGAAAGTCTTTTTGCAAAAGCGCTTGGTAATACTCCTTCTATTCGGGAAAAGCTTGTACTGCAAAGCAAATGCTCTATACGAAAAGGCTTTTATGATTTTTCCAGGGAATACATTTGCTCTGCTGTGGATGGAATTTTGCAGCGCTTACATACAGAGTATCTGGATATTCTTCTTTTGCATCGCCCCGATCCGCTTATGGAACCGGAAGAGGTGGCCGATGCCTTTGAAACCCTTCACCGAAACGGAAAAGTGCGTTATTTTGGCGTATCTAATCAAAATCCGATGCAGATGGAGCTTTTGCAAAAGTACTGCGGTCAAAAGCTCATTGTGAACCAGCTTCAAATGAGCCTGGTTCATACCCCCATCATCGATGGAGGGATTTCCGTCAATATGAAAGTTGAACAAAGTATAGACCGCAGCGGCAGCGTTTACGAATACAGCCGCTTGAAAGATATTGTATTACAGGCATGGTCTCCCTTTCAAAAGGGCATGTTTGAAGGATCATTTCTGGGAGATCGGCAAAACTATAGCGAGCTAAACCGTATGATCCATGAATTAGCGGAGAAATACCAAGTGACGGATACCGCTGTCGCGGTGGCTTGGCTCACCAGGCTTCCTGCCGGAATTCAAGTGATATTGGGTACTACCCGCCCCCAGCGTATCAAAGATGCCTGCGCGGGATCGGAATTGCCCCTTACCCGGCAGGAATGGTATCGGCTCTATCTTGCGGCAGGAAACATTCTGCCCTGACGATCGGCTGCTCTGCACAGCAAGGATCTGTCACGAAAAAACAGAAATATACCAGGGCTTGTTTGAAAAATCGAAAAGATTCATAACGAGCCGCTTTCCGCATCAAAAATCCTCGTCATCCGCCAGGCTGACTTGCGGTTTTTTCCTCGAAATTATCTTACCCTGATCAAAAATTTGTCATTTTTTCTATTTTCAAACAAACTCAAAAAGGCTGCTGCAAAATACCAAATTTTGCAGCAGCCTTTTTGGTTCGGACAGTTCCGCTCAAACTGTGGCGGTGATATTGATATGCAGCGTACCGAAAGAAAGGGACAGGGAAGAGGAATCGTTTATTTATTGACTTTTACAGGGGTGCAAAGGAACGCACGCTCTGCCGCTTCGTTCCAAAAAATGCAAGGTGGAATGACGACAAAGCGCGGCGAAGATCAGAGACTTTTTTTCAGGTTCACCTGTATTTTATTTCCCGAATATCCCAAGGAACGATAAAAAGCGTGAGCGCCGGTGCGGGTTTCGCCAGATACCAGACGAACAGCAGACGCGCCGCCGCGTTTTGCCCACGCCTCAGCCTCTTTCAAAAGCTCCCTGCCGATTCCCATGCGGCGGCGCGTCTGCTGTTCGTCTGGTATCTGG
>CAMVYG010000108.1 GCA_947171615.1 uncultured Clostridia bacterium | reverse complement strand
CGGCAGGGTCAGTACAATAGCTTTTGGCATGGTCTGCTTTGGGAACGATCATCAACTCTTTTTCACTGGTGCAGGCTTCAAAATTTTTGTATGTCATGTCAGCCGGAACAAAATCGTCTGCCTCCCCATGAATAAACAGGATCGGCACACTCGAACGGGCAAGCGCTTTACGGGTATCCTCCTTCACCGAAAATCCGGCTATAATGCGAGAAAAAATGTCTACTAAAAAATAGATTGGGTAAGTCAACCATGCAGGGATATGAATATAATCTATCATCACGTGGGGCGTAAACTCCCATGACGAGGTAAACCCGCAGTCCCCCACAATACCCCGTACAGTTTCGGGCAGCTCTAATTCAGAAGCCCGCAGCACCGTAACGCACCCCATGGAGATCCCCATGAGAAAGATATCCCCACCGAAAGTGCTGGCTGCATATTCCGCCCAGGACTTACAATCCAGCCGCTCTTTTGACCCAAACGTAACGTACTTCCCTTCGCTGAGCCCATGAGAGCGCTGATAAGGCACCAAGAGACGATAGCCAAGATCATGGAGAAATTTGATTTCCGGAGCAAAATCCACCGTCGCCAGAGAGTGGTATCCATGAAATAAGATACAGGTTCCCTTCGGAGAATCTGTATCCGCCGGAACAAGAAAAGCCTTGAGTTTCAAGCCTTCGCAGGATAAAATTTCAACAAGCTCCGATGTATCCGCATAAAGAATTTTCTGCCCCTCTTCCAGCGCCTCTCGGAATTCATACCACTGTGTGCCCGAAGCGCTTTGCTGTTCTTCTGTCTTTTCGACCTTTTCCCGCTTTATGAACAGACTGAAAAAATACCAGGCCGCACCCAGCCACATGGCAAATATCACAAGAAAAACCGCTAAAATAATCTTCCAAAGCATAGATATCCCCTTTCTCGTGTAGATTTTTCAATGAAAATACAGGAAACGGCGGCAGAGAACAAGTTGTTCCCTGCCGCCGCCCTTAGAAAGAAATTCAAAAAGATGAATGTCGTTTATTGATGGAGTTTGTAGTAATCGTACTCATCGCTGTAGCAGTTAAAGCCCTGTGTCGCAATATTATCGTCAAATCTTTCCTGATACTTGGACAGAATGCTGTCCACACCTGCGGAATGGGCATTGCTGCGAAGCTGCTCGCACAGAGCGTCAAATTCTTCAGCAGAACCTGCCATCATGATCTTCGGCAGATATTCTTTGCAGCTGTCGATGATCTGCCGACGGGCAACGGCCTCGTCAGAGCCTACTTCCAGTGTATCCGGCAAACCAACGCACTGGTCGCTGAGCATTTTCTGACCAACCTTGGGATCCTCTTCGTCGTAAGAAGTCAGGTGAGCCATAATATCCACGGCCCAGTTGCGCTTTTCAGGTTCCTGAGCGTCGTTCAAGGTAAACTTGATCGCATCGAACCAGTCGGAGTTTGCAGGCTGGCACCAGGCAGATGCGCCAATGCTGGTCAGCTCACTGTCTGTAAACTCAGAGGAATCCTTCTTCAGCTTGATGGTGGGAACAGGAGTGCTGTAATCAACGCTTTCCAGCATGCTTCCGCCTTCCGGCCCGTACAGGATGGTGACCGAACCTTCGGGAGAGAGCATCCAGGAGCACCAGTCAAAGATGCGCTGGGGGTTTTCCGCTTTGGTGGTAATACAGTTCACATTCCAGCCAACGCTGGTGTTCTCATCGCCGTAAGTAACAGTATCCTTCTCAATAGCGGGGAACATCAGAGAATTCATCAGGGTATCGTACTTATAAGAATAGCCGACCACCTCATAAGAATCGCTATTGCCGGAGTTGTTGATCGTCATCCGGCGGAACTGGTTTACATCGTCCTGTGTAAAGTCATAGAACATCAGGGCGGCACGGCCGTTGGTGACCTTCTCTAAAAACTGATCGGTATTATCAGTAAAGGTTTCCGCAGTAAACAGCCCCTCATTGTACCACTGGTTTGCAATTCTTAACGCCTCGACAAAGGTATCGCTGTCCATGCAAAACTGGATCTTACCGTTTTCCTGAGTGTAGTAGTTATCCACCAGATTGGGCGCGCCAAGAGAACGATAAAAGATATAATACACGTAGTAACCAGCGTCAGCATTACCGAACATAACGGGGTGCATGGAGGCGCCGCTGTAAGAGGTAAGATTCGCCTCCTTTACAGCCAGTGCATATTGATGGAGATCCTCCAGGGTTTCAAAAACCGGAGTTCCTGCCGCCTCATAAGCCTTGGCGTCAACGATCCACTGGTAGTTGCCGCCGGTAGCCTTGGAACGGGCCCAGTTGGGGATACCGTAATTTACGCCGTCAATTTTCAGCATATCCAGGGTGGACTGGGCAATGTTGGCTTCCAGATCATTTCCCTCCCACATGTACTGGGAAAGGTCCTGAAGCATTCCTGCACGGGCGATGGTGTTGAGAGTAGGGTCGCGATTCAAAACGATCATGTCGGAAAGGTCATCGGAGGAGACCATTAAATTCAATTTGGAATCGGGATCGCTGTCTGGGCCCCACCAGTTGATATCAATATTAAACTTCTCGCTCATGTATTTTGAAGCTTCATCCTGCCCCCAGGGCCGGTTCCATCCCGTGTAGTTGTAATACACGGAGAAGGAGTAGGGTTCGGAAGTGTCATCAGGACCGGCAGGACGACCGGTCTGCGCAGCATCGCTTTCTTCGGGTGAATTGGCAGACGCCGCAGACGAAGAATTTTTGCTATCGGACACGTTACCGGAATTGCCGCCGCAGCCGGCAAAAGCACCCGCTGTCAAAGTAAGGCACAAAAGTAACGCCAAAATACGTTTTTTCATGAGTTTCTTTCCTTTCAAAATTGGAATATTTAATCTACCAGCACAATTTCTCACGAATTTTTTTACTGACATGAAGATTAAAATATCCCCCCCTTTTTCAGCGAATGTCTTCAAAACCGTATTAAGAACGTTTTTAGTTTACCGCGAGCCATTGCGTTTGTCAAGTGGTTTTTAAAAATATTTTAAAAACGTTTGCAAAATTTTGCCTTCCTTTTTAAAACGTTTTGTGTTATACTGAATTTTAACATATCGTATTTGCCTTATTAAAGGGTGGTGTCTATCAAATGAGAGCGACGATCAGGGATGTGGCAAAAGCCGCCGGCGTATCCGTCAGCACGGTTTCCTATGCGCTCTCCCGTAAGGGAACGGTGGTCAAGGAAACACATAAGCGGGTTTTAGCAGCGGCGGAAAAGCTTGGATATGTCCCCGACGCGAAGGCGCGCAGTCTGGTACACAATCGAACCAACAGCATTGGCTTGATTCTGCCCGGCTCTAACACTGGATATGACGAAGACGTTTATGATCCTTTTTATGCCGGCGTCATTTCTGTTTTTGCCGATGAGCTTGCAAAAATAGGAAACTGGTGTAATCTCTGCCTCTTCAGCGAAAACGATTCAGCCCTGCGGGAATATCTTACAGACGCGGCTGTAGATGGTTTTATCTGGTATGCTGTGCCGGGCAAAGTCAATGAGCTGGTCAATACTATTTCCGTACGAAGGGGGCTGCCGCGCATAGGCGTTTTTTCTTTGGCCGCAGAATCCGGAATGGATATCGCCGATGTCCCGCGGGTGATTATCAACGAAGGAAAAATGGTCGCTGAAGCCGCGGAGCACCTGATCTCACAGGGGCATACAAGGATCCTGTGCATCTCCAGCCGGGAATGGGATCCCCGGACAGATGATTTCTTGCATACGCTTAAAGCCAACGGCTTACAGTACAGTCAGGTGATCTATGGAGAATATTCGGAAGCAAGAGCCTATGAAAAAATGACAGAACTGATCAAAAGCAGTGAAGCGCTGCCTACTGCCGTTTTTGCAACAAGTGATTACATGGCCATCGGCGCAGTGAGAGCGATTCGGGACGCGGGGCTTTCTGTTCCCAATGACATCAGCGTTGTGGGATATGACGACATCATTCTTTCACGTTCCGTAACTCCGCCTCTTACCACCTGCCGGCACGACACCGGCGCTATTGCGAAAGCCACTATTGAATATATTGCCAAATGCCGTGATAACCGGGAAACAGGAGAGGTCATTCGCACCGAGGTATCCGGCAAACTGATTCTCCGTGATTCGGTCGCCCCGCCTAAAAGTAAATAATTTTCCAAGGAAAAGCGTCTGAAATCAATTCAGACGCTTTTCTTATAGGTTGGTAAACAGCCTATTCCCCCAGCCACTCTGATGGGTGACGGCGGAGAACGGTTCGTTCATGAGTCCCGCTGGAGAGCCAAACCCGAGCCGACAGACGAGAAGGCTGTCCCCCGTCAGAGTAACCGGGGGGGAGTTAAGAGCTTCCCAGGAACAAGAAGGCCCGCTGAGCGCCAGATAATCTATCGTTTAGCAGCCTATCCAAAAAGCCTTTCAAAAGGTCTCACATCCCAGAAAATCAATCTTTTAATCGTTTTAAAAACATTTTTAATACGTTTCTATTGACTTTTGCAAACACTGTACTTATAATGAAACTGTCATCTCGATTTTGAAAAAAACTTTTCGGTGCGTCCGTATGTTGTCTTCTTCCCTACTGTGTACCATCTCTATGCTGGTCATGACATTAAGGCCGCCAAATCCAGTATTTCCCTTACTGCATATGGAAACTATCGGAAATATTGTATTTACAGCAACGCCCATCGATATGACATATAATCTTAAATAAGGAGAAATAAACTTATGGAAAAAGCTTTTTGGATCTCCAGCAGCCAGCCCTCCTCCGAAAATCGCGTCTACCTCTTCCGTAAAAGCTTTACGGTAACGGATCCCCACGTTACCGCGGCTGTATGTGCGGACAGCCGTTACCAGCTGTTTATTAACGGAAAGTTTGTATCAGAAGGGCCTTCCAAGGGAAACGACCAGGTGACCTATTACGATGAGATCGATATTTCCCGGTATTTGCACGAGGGTGAGAATCAAGTGGAGGCAAAGGTGCTCTTCCTTGCGGATGAACGCCACTGGTCCGGCATTGTTCGGAAAAACCGCGCTGCCTTTCTTTTTTGGGCGCGGGATGATCAGTCCTGCCTCGTCTGCACAGACGACAGCTGGGAATGCTGCCTTGATGAAGGCTATCGTTTTCACGCCAGTCATTATGTACATGGCAACGGCCCTATGGATGAGGAACACTTTTACGGCGATCTTCCCCGGAATTGGGAAAAAGCCGTGGTACTCTATCCCTGCTTTAACCAGATGATGAGCGACTGGGGTGTTCTTCCCAAATATCCCCTGCAAAAATCTATTATTCCCCGTATCAAGGCGGAAAAATCCCGTGCGTTTTTGGACGCGCAATTTCCCGTACATATCAAAACAGAGGATCAGCCCCGGTTTATCGATTTGGAAGCGGAAGCATACATTACCGGGTACCCTGTTATCACCTTTTCCGGTAAAGGCACTGTCCGAGTGATCTATGCCGAAGCCTATGCCACCTCCATGAAAGGGGCTATGCCCATCAAAAATTACGACCGTAAGGATAAAACCGGCAGCATCATGGGCGCAGGAGATCTGGTTCATATCGATGCCGAAAAAGCGGCGTATTCCCCTTATTGGTGCAGAGCTTTCCGTTTTATCCGGTTGCAGGTGGAACCGGGCTCCGACATTACCGTTCTCAGCGCCAAATACAAGCCTTACCGTTACCCCCTTGCCATTGAAAACAACTTCAGTTGCTCCGACCCACAGTTCAACGAAATGTGGAAGGTCGGCATCAATACCATTCTCAACTGCCTGCATGAAACTTACGAGGACTGCCCCTATTATGAGCAGCAGCAATATGTAGAGGATTCCTATCTGGAGATTCTTTTCACCATCATGCTCACCAGGGATTACGCACCCGTCAGGAAATGTATCCTTGATATATGGCATTCCCAAAGTCCGGACGGTATGGTTCTGGCAAGCGCCCCGGCAATGGCAAAACAGCAAACCACCTGCAATGCCATTTTCTGGATCATGATGATCCAGAAATACGCCCTGTATTCCGGAGACAGGGCACTGGTGAAGCATCTGCTCCCCTCTGTAAACAAGGCGCTGGATCTGTTTGACCAGTATTTGACGAAGGACGGCGTGGTCGGCCCCATGCCTTACGGCCTGTTCATCGACTGGGTAGACAGCTGGCAGCATGGCTTCTACCCCCAGGGCTCCAGAGATAATCCCAGTTCCATTATCAACTGCATGTACGCTTATGGGCTGCTGATCGGTGAAGAGCTTTGCCGGATGTGCGGAAGAAATGGACTTGCCGGAGAATACCGCGAACGGTATGAAGCTCTCCTTCCCAATATCCGAAACTTTTTCTATGACCCCGAAAAGAAGCTCTTCCGCAACACAGTGGAAGACCGGTTCAGCGAGCACGCACAAATTTGGGCTGTTCTTGCCGGTGCGGCGGAGCATCCAAAGGAGCTTCTGGAAAATATGAATCTGGAAGAGAAATGCTCCTTCTGCTACCAGTTTTTCCTGCTGCGCGCCTACGAGAAAGCGGGAATCCATTATAATTTATCCAATGTTTTGGCTCCGTGGAGCGAAATGCTCAAACAAAATGCCACGACCTGGTTCGAAACCCCCGGCGAAGCCCGCAGTGACTGTCACGGCTGGAGCTGCGTTCCCCTTTATGAATTTACGACTAAGCTGTTGGGCATTTCTCTGACTGCTCCGAATGCTGTTACCATCCGCCCGGAACAGAATGGCCTGTCCTGGGCAAAGGGCACCCTTCCCCTGCCCGCAGGAAACATTTCTGTATCCTGGGAGCAGTCCGATAACGGGCTCCATTTGATGGTAAAGGCGCCCCAAAGCATTACAAAAACTATTCTTCTTCCTTCAGGAAAGACAATCACCTCTGACCTGGAAGAAATCTGCCTCACGGATTAACCAGGGCGTGTTCCCAAAAAGCAGCTTCGCATAAATTAAGAAATGCGGAGCTGCTTTTCGGTATTGACACGCACCTCACAAATCAGTAAAGTTTTATCAGGGGATCGGAATATTGAAAAACGAGGTGTTTTACATGAGTCTGCCCTATTTGAAAAAGCAGGGGAATAAAACAGTTCTGATGGTTCACGACAAGCCCTTTGTCATGCTGGCCGGAGAACTGCACAATTCCAATTCTTCCACGCCGGAGGCAATGGACGCATCCTGCAAAAAGGCTGTGGAGCTGGGGATGAACAGCGTCATTGCCACCCTGAGCTGGGAGCTGATCGAGCCCCGGGAGGGTCAATTTGATTTTTCCACTGTGGA
>CAMVYG010000107.1 GCA_947171615.1 uncultured Clostridia bacterium | reverse complement strand
CTGTCCAGCAGATGGCGGTAGGAAACGGCATTACTCCCGTTTCCTACCGCCATCTGCTGGACAGCGGCGTGGACGTGGTAACCACCGGAAACCACAGCTTCCGGCGGAGAGAGGCCTATGAGCTGTACGATTCCGCAGAAGCCCTGCTGCGCCCCGCTAATTTTCCCACTGGCACCACCCCGGGCAGGGGGTTGTGCATTATGGATCTGGGCCGGGTACGGGTGGCCGTAATAAACCTGATGGGCACCGTTTATCTGGAAAGCCTGCGCTGCCCCTTTGAGACTTTGACGGAGCTGCTGAAAACCCCCGATCTGCCCAAGATCTGTATTGTGGATTTTCACGCCGAGGCCACCGGGGAAAAACGGGCCATGGGCTTTTTTGCCGATGGAAAGGTGACCGCACTCTTTGGCACCCACACCCATGTACAGACCGCCGATGAATGTCTTTTGCCCCAAAGCACCGGGTATATTACAGATGTGGGCATGACCGGCCCCATTGCTTCCGTGCTGGGGGTTCGGCCCGACTGCATTATCCAGAAGCTCACCACCAAACTTCCCACCCGCTTTGAAACGGCCAAGGGATCCTGCCATATGGACTGCGTTCTGTTTACCGCCGATGAAAAAACGGGCCTGTGCACCGGCGTGGAACGAATTTCTCTCACCTGAATAAAAATCTTTTCGGTTTTCCTTCTTTTTACCCGCTCTGACCCTTTGATTTCCCCCAATCGAAAGTTTCATGAATAATCCTTTTCGGAAGGCGTTGTATTTTGCGGCAAGCTGTGATAAAATGATATTGAAATATTGTCTTGCAGTCCTCTGATCCCATCTCGGAGAATTCTTTTCCCACGGAAAACCATTGGATTTCTCCAAACAGAAAAAAGTATATTCTGACCCGCGCTGCCCTTTGGCGGGCGTATTCTTGTGAAGGATGTGTTTCCTGTGATCTCAGGCAATCAACTGAAGAAGGCTGTCATTTCCGGCTCCAACAACATCGCGAAATACAAAAAGCAGGTCAATGAGCTGAATATTTTCCCGGTGCCGGACGGTGATACCGGCTCCAATATGTCTATGACCATCGGCGCCGCCGCCGAAGAAATGGAAGCTCTGCCCGATACTGTTTCCGCCGGGGAAGTCGCCAAAAAGGCTGCCTCCTCCATGCTGCGGGGGGCAAGAGGCAATTCCGGCGTCATTCTCTCCCTGCTGTTCCGCGGGATCTCCCAGGGGCTGGAGGGAAAAGAGGAGATCGGCGCGGAAGATCTGATCCACTCGTTGGAGCTGGGCGTGGACGCCGCTTACCGGGCGGTGATGAAGCCCACGGAGGGCACCATTCTCACCGTGGCCCGGGTCGCTGCCGAGCAGGGCAAAAAAGCCCTGGAAGCCGCAGAGGAAACACCTGATCCTATAGAAGTTTGGGAGGCTGCCTGCACCGGCGCAGGAGAAGCTCTGGAAGAAACGCCCGAGCTTCTGCCTGTTTTGAAAAAAGCAGGAGTGGTAGACGCCGGCGGACAGGGGCTGTGTCTGATTTTCGAGGGCATGCTCAGCGTGTTCCGGGACGGCGTAATGATTGAATCCGGCCTTACTCCTGAGGAAAAAGCCCAGGAAACAGCGGAGTTTTTCCGCAATGTGGCCGCTGAATTTGACAGCGAGATCACCTTCACCTACTGCACCGAGTTTATTGTAGGCCGGGATCCTGAGATCCAGAAGGATCCCCTGGAGCTTCGGCTGTTTTTGGAAACCATCGGCGACTGTGTTGTGGTGGTGGACGATGAGGAGATCATCAAGGTACACGTCCACACGGAAAACCCGGGAGACGCCCTGCAGATGGCCCTGCAATTCGGCCAGCTGCTTTCCGTAAAGATCGAAAACATGAAGGAGCAGCATCGGAAGGCCGCGGAGCAGAACGAAGCCGCCAAGGCCGCCGCTGCCGCTGAAACGGAACCGGAAAAGACCGGGCTTGCGCCTCAGGAACCTGTAGAAGAACTGGGCTTTATCTCCGTTGCGGCGGGTGAAGGCTTAAAGGGACTGTTCCAAGAGCTTGGCTGCTCTGTGGTAGTCAGCGGCGGACAGACCATGAATCCCAGCACCGAGGATATTCTGGAGGCTGCCCTTGCCACCCCCGCTAAAAAAGTATTTGTGCTCCCCAACAATAAAAATATTATTCTGGCCGCGGAACAGGCCGTTTCTCTGGCAACAGACCGGGAAATTATTGTGGTTCCCACCAGGACCATTCCCCAGGGACTTTCCGCCATGCTGGCCTTTGACCCGGATTCCGACGTGGAAGCAAACCGGGAAGCCATGCTCTCTGCCATTGAGCATGTGGATACCGGCCTTGTCACCTTTGCCGCCCGGGATTCCGAATTCGGCGGGCATACCATTCGCCGGGGTGATATCCTTGGCATGACCAACGGCAAGCTGGAGTACATTGAAAAGGATCCCGTGGCCGCCTGCGTTAAGGTTGCCCGTTCCTTTGTAACGAAGCACACTTCCTTTATCACCCTGGTCTACGGTGAGGGGATCACAGAGGAGCAAGCCGAGGAAGCCCGGCGAACACTGATTTCCAAGCTTCATTCCGATGTGGAGATCACCCTGGTAAACGGCGGTCAGCCTGTTTATTACTTTATTATTTCTGTGGAGTAAGGCTGCTTTGTTTGCGGCCACCCGGCAACTGTGTAATGGAAAGGAACCTTTCTTCGGAAGTCCCGTGCAAGAAAGGTTCCTTATTTCATAAGAAGCAAAAGGAGGTGCGGCCATGCCCTCTTTGTTTGACAAGGATATCAAAACCCTGAAGGGTGTTGGAGAAAAGCGGGCGGCTTTATTTAACCGATTGGGCGCGCCTACCGTGGGAGATCTGCTGCGCCTCTACCCCCGTGCTTATGAGGACTGGAGCCAGCCCCTTCCCATTCAGTCCGCTCCCTTCAATGAGATCGCCGTGATCCGGGGTACGGTGGTAAAAAAGCCCACAGAACACCGAATTCGGGGAGGGAAGCTGCTTTATAAGGTCACCGTTACCGATGGCGTTTCCGATATGACCCTCACTTTTTTTAACAACCGCTACATTCCCAATCTGCTGAAGGTCGGAGAGGAATATGTGTTCCGGGGCAAAATGACCGGCACTCTCCTTCGCCGGGAAATGCTTTCCCCGGAATTCCTGCCGGAAGCGAAGAACCTTGCCATTGTCCCCGTTTATCCCGCTACCCAGGGCCTTTCCACCCGGCAAATCTCTAATGCCGTGCGGGAAGCTTTGAAGCTTCTGCCGGAAACGGTGAAGGATCCCCTTCCCCTTTCTCTGCGGGAAAGCTACCAGCTGTGCCACCTGGGCTACGCCCTGGAGCACATTCATTTTCCCCAGTCGGAGGAAGAGCTTTCCACCGCAAAGCACCGCCTGATTTTTGAGGAATTTCTGGTATTGCAGCTGGGTCTGATGCAGATCAAGCGCGGGCGAAAAGCGGAAAACCTGCACCCTGTTCCCAGGGAATTTCCGAAGGGATTTACCCGCCTTCTGCCCTTTTCCCTGACAGGCGCACAGACCCGGGCCATTGAAGAGGCCATTGGGGATATGGCCGGCCCTTCTCCCATGAACCGGCTGATCCAGGGGGATGTTGGCAGCGGAAAAACCGCCGTGGCTGCCGCCTTATGCTGGTCTGTGATCCAGGCCGGGGCCCAGGCTGCCTTAATGGCTCCCACGGAAATTCTGGCTGCCCAGCATTTTTCCTCTCTTTCCGCTTTGCTGGAACCCGCCGGGCTTCGCTGCGCCTTGCTGACCGGTTCCTGTAAGGCGGCGGAGCGAAAAAAGCTTCTGGCCGCTCTGGAAGCGGGGGAGATCGATCTTGTGATCGGCACCCACGCCCTGTTGGGAGAGCAGGTCAGCTTTCAAAACCTTGGGCTGGTCATTACAGACGAGCAGCACCGCTTTGGGGTAAACCAGCGATCCGCCCTGGCAAAAAAAGGGGCTTCTCCCCATCTTTTGGTCATGAGCGCCACCCCCATTCCCCGCACCCTGGCCCTGATGGTATACGGCGACCTGGATATCTCCGTGCTGGACGAGCTGCCGCCGGGCAGACAGAAAATAGAAACCTACCTGATCGATTCCCCAAAGCGCCAGAGGGCCTTCGGCTATGTGAAAAAACATTTGGAGCAGGGGCGGCAGGGATATTTGATCTGCCCTCTCATTGAAGAAGACGAAAGCGGCATGATGAGCGTGACCCAGTATGCGGAGCTGGTGGGCGCCTCCTTCCCCGGCGTTTCCATCGGCGTTCTTCACGGGAAGATGAAGGCGGCGGAAAAAGAAAAGGTGATGACGGCCTTTTCTCAGGGGGACTTACAGCTTCTTGTTTCCACCACCGTGGTGGAGGTGGGAGTAGATGTGCCCAACGCCGTGATCATGCTTATTGAAAACGCCGAGCGGTACGGCCTTTCCCAGCTTCACCAGCTGCGAGGCCGGGTGGGCAGAGGGAAGCACCAGTCCTCCTGTATTCTGGTAACGGACGCCCAAAACGAGGACACTCTCAAACGGCTTCGGCTGTTTCGGGACACCTCCGACGGCTTTCAAATCGCCGAAGCGGATTTGAAGCTGCGAGGGCCGGGAGACTTTTTCGGCCAGCGGCAGCATGGCCTGCCCCAGTTGAAGATCGCGGATATGTCCACCGATATGCGGGTTTTGAAACAGGCCCAGAAATGCGCCAAAGAGCTGTTTCACAGCCCCGCCCTGGCTTCTGAGGAATACCGGGGCCTTCGGGCAGAGACACGCCGCCTGTTTGCGAAATCCGGCAGCGATGGGGTGGTTTTATAGATAGACAACCACAAGTGGTTGTCTCGAGAGAAGGACTGAGATGCGAAGCACCTCCCTTTTCCTTCGGAAGAAGCACAAAGCCGCAAGGCGGCTTTTAACCTTCTCGAAAAAAATTTAGATATATCTTGGGAAAAGGCACTGAATTGCGAAGCGATTCTCTTTTCTCTCACAGCCCGAAAAGCGTCGGCCTTCTCGAAATGGGAAATGGAATATTGGAAAGTCTCTCTGAGGCTTTCTCAAGGACGGTACTGATTGATTGGATAAAATTGTGGGAATAAAATTTTTTGAAAGGTGCTGATATTTTATGAAACGTTTCAACTCGCTGCTGTTGTGCCTGGCGCTGTTTCTCTCCCTTCTTCCTCTCTCCGCCCGGGCGGAATCCCTGTGTGACGTGGATGAGCTGGGGCTTACACTCTCCGTACCGACGGGCTGTCTGGTCTTTGACAGAAACGTTTCCAATGTCGACCCCGGCCTCGCGATTTTGGGATATACCCAACATGAGATGTTGGAAAAATTGGAAAACCGAAATGCCTATCTTTTGGGCTACCCCACAACAGCGCCTTCTTATTTTGAGATAGAATGGTGTGATGGGGAGGGAGATAATTTCAATGAATTCAGCGATCAGGAATTCTGCGATCTTATCCGGGACGGATATGACTATGACGATGGTGAATGGACGACTCTGTCGCACCCCGAATTATATCCGCATCCGCAGAGAAATTTTGTAAAATACTCTTACCGCTCGGATAATGAAACTACTTTTTTGGAATACTTTGTTCCCAGAGGATATGGCTATCTGCGGGTTTTAACAATTTGCAACGGCTCATCTGTCACTCCGGAAGAAGAGCAGTTTATGGATAATATCATAGACAGCATTTCCTTCTATATTGACGCGGAAGATTTTACCGAGCCCCTGCCCACAGACCCAACAGATTTTTCTTTCCAGGGCAATTCTTATCTCACATATTTTGACTCGCCAGGTCATGCCGCTTTTGCCGTTCCCTCCCGTTGGGAAAAAGCAGAGCGTCCGGTAGATTCCACATGGGTTCAGGTACGGTATCGCCATAAAGAAGATCCGGAAGCCTTTTTTCAATACGGCAGTGTAGATATTTTAGAAAATATCCAGAAAATGAAGGATGATATTCCGAAAACTGCTGCCGCCAGATTCAGCCTTGCCTTTCTCCGGGACGAGTTTCTCCCTCAGATTGAGGGGATCGGCCCTGTCACTACCGTAAACTTTGGGGATTCCAACATGACCTTCTGCCGCTTTACAGCAGAGCAGGAAAACACCTCCGAAAGCGCTGTGCCTTCCACCTTTCTTGCTTATCTGAAATACGGCAGGCTATATCTCTTCCAATTCAGCGGAGACGATACCTCCCCCTATTACGAGGATATTTCCCACGCTCTTTCCGGCGTTCAGATCTTTCTCACGCTGTCTGAAGCGCTGGGTTTGGATACATCCCAGGAAAACCAGGAATTCAACTCCACACCGTCAGAGGAACCGGAGTCCCCGGAGACTGAACCTTCCATCCCCAAAACTCCGGATTTCCCCATACCTCTGCGCTTCCTTTGGATCATACCGGCTGCTTTTGTAGGGATCGCGCTGATCGTTCTGGTGATCCTTCTGGCAGTAAGGCAAAGGAAGAAAAAGATTCCTCAGCAGATGCCGGCAGGAGCTCCCCCGTTTGCGGCGGCTCCCTCTCCAATCCCCCAACAAGTCCCCGCCCCGGTATCTCAGCCGGTATCCCAGCAGACTTCTGCCCCGATACCCCAACAGACTCCGGCCGGTTACTATTTTGAAAACACCTCGGAATTCCTTGCCTATCAAAAGCTATTTGGAGAAACTGCCACCTGGCTCAGCGGCTCCTCTTACATAGACGAGGTAAACCGCGGCAGCCGTCTGTTTGAACAGGGGCAGGTTCAGGAAGCCGTGCAGGCTCTGCAAAATGCCCTTCAGATGAACCCGGTCGGTCTCAGCGCCCGCTTTGAGCTGTGCGAGATCATGATCCGGCTCCGGGACTTTGCCGCCGCAAAGCAGACCCTGTTCGGCATGAAGGAATATCTGACGGAGCCGGAGAGCATTGCCAAATTCTACCGCCGGTTTGGTTATATCAAAGCAGAGGAAGGGCAGCTAAAACAAGCCATAGCCTGCTACCGGTACAGCGAAGGCTTTGCGCCCCATCCCTCGGTACAGCAGGAGCTTGCCTATCTCAGCGCGCAGCCCGGGTATCTTGCGGAATGGACTCGGCTCCCGCCGGAGCCCATCCTGGCGGAAAGCGAAATTCCCCTTCTGAAAAAGCCGGAAGCTTAACTGGACCGTCACAAAAAACATAGTAGTCTTTTTGAAAGGCAGTCCCGCCCTTTACAGGCCGGGACTGCCTTTTATTTCATTTCGGAAACAGACGCTGGCTGCTGCGTCTGTTCTTTAAATAGTAATCGAAACAATCGCCAACCTTTTTACCATGGAAAATCTATGATTTATCATTCTATGCCATTAGTGCCTACTATCATTATCTGAGAAAAGAGGCAGTCCGCACCTACTGTCATCCTGAACAGAAGAGG
>CAMVYG010000106.1 GCA_947171615.1 uncultured Clostridia bacterium | reverse complement strand
GAATTTCCGCCCCCGGCGGCTCTTTTCTCATATAGTCCGCAAAATGTACCGATATCACATTTGTCCCGCCTTTTCCAAGCTGTGAAATGCCGTTTTAAATTGACAAAATCATAGCACACAGACAGGGAAAACACAAGGCGGTGTTCCCTAATTCAAAAGCGGCGCAAAATCCCGCTACCGTCTTTCGTTTTTTAGAATAGAGAAGATAAAAAGCGGAAAAAGAGAATAACTGCATATAATTTTCCTTAGAAAAGCAGTTTTGTCTGGTTAATATTTCCTGAAAAATATGGTACGCTTTATTTGCAAATTCCTGTTTAATATAAGGAAGCAAAGGAGGAAAGGCATTGAAAAAACACGGATTTTTCCAGGAGCTGAGAAAAAACCGAACGCTGTTTCTTATGGCGCTTCCGACAATGGTACTGGTGCTGGTAATGTCTTATCTGCCAATGTCCGGTCTGGTGGTGGCATTCAAGAATTATCGTTTCGATTTGGGCGTGTTTGGCAGCGACTGGTGCGGTTTTGAAAATTTCCGGTATCTGTTTGTTTCCGGAACCGGCTGGAACATTACAAGAAATACCATGGTGTATAACCTGATCAATCTGATCACCTCACAGGGCCTGGCCATTGTTGTTGCGATCATTATTTCAGAATTGAACGGCAAGGTTTTTAAGCGCGTCACGCAATCGGTGATTTTTCTGCCGTATTTCATTTCCTGGGTTATTGTAGGAACCTTCGTCTTTAATATTTTCAACTATGAAAGCGGCGTTTTAAATAATGTGAGAGCCGCTTTTGGGGCAGAGCCGGTAAATGTGTATTCCATGCCCGGGGTCTGGCCCTGGATCGTCTGCGCCTTCAACGCATGGAAATGGGTAGGATATAATTCCATCATCTATATCGCCGCCATTACCAATATTGACGCGGAATGTTATGAGGCTTCCGACATTGATGGGGCCAATATTTTTCAAAAGATCTGGTATATCACGCTTCCGTCCATGAAGCCTACGATCATCACCATGATTCTTTTGCAGGTCGGGCGGATCCTGCGGGGCGACTTTGAGATGTTCTACCAGATCGTTGGGAACAATGGTCAGCTTTTTGATAAGACTGATGTGATCGATACCTACGTGTTCCGTTCTCTGCTGATGAACTCCAATCTGGGCATGACGGCCGCGGCAACGCTGTACCAGTCCGTACTGTGCTTTGTGATCATTATGGTGGTCAATCAGGTGGTGAAAAAGATAGAAGCGGATTACGCACTGTTTTAGGAAAGCGATAAGTTTCACAGTGATATTGGATCGGACGGAGGGGTCGTTGTGCAGAAGAGAAACAGGATCAGGCTTACAAAATCAAGAATTTTCTTCAATATCATTTCTTATACGCTGCTGAGCTTTATTGCATTATTGTGTCTGCTGCCGTTTATCATGTTGATTTCCGGCTCGTTTACCTCGGAGCAGGCCATTCGGTTTGAAGGCTACAGCATTTTTCCCAGGGAGTTTACTACAGAAGCGTATGAAATGATCTTCCGGTATCCGGAAAAAATCATAAGAGCGTACGGAGTTTCCATTTTTATTACCGTTGTCGGAACCATAGCGGGTTTGTTTTTTCTTACGATGACGGCCTATGTGATCAGCCGTAAGGATTTTAAGTACAGAAATGTAATCTCCTTCTATTTTTACTTTACCACGTTGTTTAACGGCGGTATGGTATGTACTTATATTTTCTATATTCAATACCTTCATCTGAAGGACAATCTGCTGGCGCTGATTCTTCCAATGATGATGAATGTGTTCTATCTGTTGATCATGCGGAGCTTTGTAACCGCCATTCCGGTTGCCCTGATCGAATCGGCGAAAATTGACGGGGCAGGTGAGTTTCGGATCTTTCTTCAAATCATTTTGCCTCTGCTGAAGTCCGGGCTTGCGACCATTGGGCTCTTTATCGCGCTGGGATATTGGAACGATTGGTATAACGCCATGCTGTATTTGAATTCTGAAGACAAATATCCCCTGCAATACATGCTGTACAATATGCTTCAAAAGCAGGAGGCTCTGGCGCAGATCGCCAGCCAGGCAGGCATGCGTGTGGAAAATCTGCCTACCAGCGGCTTAAAGCTGGCCATGGCAGTGGTGGCTACCGGCCCCATTATACTGCTTTACCCGTTTGTACAAAAATATTTTGTAAAGGGCATTACGATCGGTTCCGTTAAGGGATAACCGGTCTGCAAATAAAAAAGAAACTGGAGGATCTTTTATGAAAAGCAAGTTAGTCAAAATTGCGGCTTTGCTGTGCGCCCTTACTATGATACTGGGCGTTTTCGCAGGCTGCGGAAACCAGAACAGCAGCAAGGCGCCGGAAAGCTCCGCGGCGAATACTCCGGAGTCTTCCACGGCTCCTGTGTCCTCTGAGACGGCGGGTACTTCTGACGGGCTCAATACCTCGGAGGAAGTGGAGCTTACCCTGTATCTCATTGGCGACAGGCCTGCAAAGCAGGATGAAGTTGAGGAGAACTACAACCGTCTTTTCAAGGAGAAGCTCAACTGCACTGTAAAAACAAACTATCTGAGCTGGGCTGAGTACAGAAACAAGTATCCGCTGATCTTCTCCTCCGGAGAAGAATTTGACATGGCCTATGCCGCTTCCTGGCTGAACTATTATCAGCTTGCCCAAAAGGGCGCCTTCAAAAGCCTGGACGAGCTCTGGCCCACCTACGCACCCAACAACTTTGCCAAGCAGTCTGAATCCGCAAAGGAGCAGGCTACCGTAAACGATCACTATTACGGCATTCCCACCCTGTATAAGACCTATTCCGCTTACGGCCCGGTTTATCGTACCGATATTCTGGAGGGGACCGATTGGGACGGAAAAATGGAAAACCTGAACGATTATGAGGTTTATCTTTCCTATGTGAAGGAAGCCGCTCCGGAGATGGAGCCCATTGCTATTGTGTCGGAAGGCTCTGAGATCGATGAGCTGTTTATGCAGGGCAGAGGCCTGTACGCGGTAAAGGGCGGCAATGGCGATTTCCTGTGGCTTGATCCTTCTGAGGCCGAGCCCAAGATCTTTACTTACTACGACTACGAAGGCACCACCGAGTTCCTGGAGCTTGTAAACCGTTGGAATGAGAACGGCTATTTCACCAAGTCCGCTCTTTCCGATACCGATACCGCCAAGGTGGAAAGCGGAAAGGCCGCCAGCCGCATCAAGAACATGGGCACCTATGAGGGTGAGCACATGAAGCACCCCGAGTGGGGCTTCAAGTTTGCGAACTTTGTCAGCGATGTTTCTTACAGTTCTTTCATGCAGGATGGCCTGGTGATCTCCAACACCTCCAAAAACCCCGAAAGAGCACTGGCCTGGTACGACCTGATCACGACCGATGAGGAAGCCTTCCGCGCGTGGGATTACGGCATTGAGGGCACTTCCTATGAAGTGATCGACAATCAGGTCAAGATGCTCAATATTGACGATTATTCCGAATCCTCTCTGTGGGCGGCCCGCACTCCCGAGTTTTTCCTGCCCGTATACGGCTCTCCCAGCGATATTAAGGAGATGGAAAAGGAATTTGACACACAGATTCAGGACGGTGTAGGCTGCCAGAAGTTCCGCGGCTTTAACATCGACACCTCTAATGTGGAAACAGAATACGCCGCCTGCATCAACGTACACCAGCAGTACTGGTGGCCGCTGGAGCTGGGCTACACTGACCCGGTGACGGGCCTGGAGGAATACAAGCAGAAGATGCAGGCTGCCGGAATCGATAAGGTGATCGAAGAGTTCCAAAGCCAGCTGGATGAATATCTGAAGCAGTAAATTCCTGAAGAACTTTAGCAAATGTGCATTTTCAGGATGTACCGGAGCACATAGAAATCATGATATTGTGAAGCTGCAGGTAGAAGGCCTGCGGAAGGAAACAAACCATGCAGCTTTTTGCTGCATGGTTTTGTTTCTACAGGAAAAAATGGACGAACGGTCTGAAAGTGGATATCATAATTAGCGCAAGGCTTTAAGAGTATGTGGCGGGTGAAACAGAGAAATACTGAAACAAAGTTCAAATCTATACGGATTCGGCTTTGAAAAGCGGTGTATTTAAAAAGGGGTGGACTGTATGATACAGGTGCTGCTTGTAGATGACGAGGCTAAAACAAGAAACGGCCTCTTAAATCATATGGATTGGAAAAAGCTGGGCGTGGATATGCTGCAAACAGCTGACAGCGCGGAGGAAGCCATTGAGCTCTGTAAGGAATACCAGCCAGATATCATACTTTCGGATATCCGTATGAGGCAAATGAACGGACTGGAGATGTGCTTTGCTTTAAGGGAAAAGTATCCGCATTGTAAGATCATTATCATCAGTGGCTATGCGGATAAGGAATATCTGAAAACGGCGATCGAGCTGGGGTCAGTCAGCTATGTGGAAAAGCCCATTGACCTGGAAGAGCTGGAGCATGCGGTTCAAAAAACGGTGCGGGCTGTTTTGGAGGAGCGGAATTCCATTAGAAACAATGAAAGGCTGCTTCAAAATCAGGAGTTTCTCAAAAAAGAAACCTTCCTGTTCCTGCTAAAGGGACATAAGGCAGATGGGCCCTTGGAACTTCATGAGCTGCTTCCCCGGGATTACGGCAGCTTTCGAATCTGTCTGCTGCGTTTTTCCAGACCGGTGCTCCAGATGGTTCAGAAGAAGGGGGAGCTTTTCCAGCGTATGGAGCTGGAGAATCTTTTACAGGCAAACGGATTTGTCTATGGTGCATTTACAGATAACCGCCACCTGATTTTTCTTTTGTGCGGGGAGGAATTGCAGCTTTCGGAACAAAGCCGGGAAATCAGGCGGATGATCGCGGTGTGTGAAGGCTCCGGCGGTGAAGAACTGCCATTCTTTCTGGCCCTGGGAGATCCGGTGGACGATCCCTGCCGGATCCATAGCTCCTATGAGCACGCCCGGGAAGCGGAAAAGGCAGTTTTCTACAAGGGATATTCTCAGGTGGAGTTTTTCTGTAAAAAGAAAGAAAAGAAGCTTGCGCTGGATCAGGATCATACAGGTGAATTCAAGAGCTTTTTGATTCGGGGGGACAAGCAGGCGGCTCAATCTCATGTCCGGGAGCTTAGCAGGAGATTCCGGGAAATAGAGGCGGAACCATCGGCCTATGTTTTAAGTATTTATTTTGAGCTGGAAAAAATTCTGATTGCGGAGCATGAAAGGCTGTCTCTGGAAAGCAGGGAAAAAAGAGAGGAAAAATATCAGGCGGAAATACAGGCCATGGAAAGAATGGATACCATCTCGGAAATAGAAGCTCACCTGATTTCACAGATTGAAGAGCTTTTTGCTATGGTTCAGAAGGATCAGGGCAACAGCTATATGATTACCCGGGTAATGCGCTATATTAACGAGCACTATCAGCAAAAGGATATTTCGGTGAAGCAGATCGCCGCTGAGCTTTATATCACGCCTACCTATCTGTCTTCGTTGTTTAAGAGGAAGACAGGAAAAACCATCGGAGAGTACCTGACCGGGGTGCGGATGGAGCAGTCGGTTCGGCTGCTTTCAGATATGCGGCTGAAAACCTATGAGGTGGCATTGGCAGTGGGCTATGAAGACCCCAATTATTTTGCCAAGGTTTTTAAGAAGGAATACGGAGTCACACCCTCGGAATACCGGGAGAGAAAGCTTGGAGCGGAATGAATAACGCGCTTTTATGATTTTCGGTGTGGCGGAAGGGGAGATTATAGCTATGAAAATAAGGGTGCAGATCAGCAAAATGATTCGCCGGTGCTCCATGTACATGAAACTGACGATCTCCTTTTCCATTGCGGTGATAGGGATTCTGATGACCGTTATGATCGTACTGAGCCGGTTGGTCAATTACAACTACCGGGAAAAGATCCTGTTTTCCGCGAACCAGTCCTTTGAGCAGACAAATTCCTTTATCCAGAATTATTTGGATACGATGGTCTATGTGTCGGATCAGATTTACTATAACCATGACGTGCAGGAGCTTTTGAAGCTGAACAGCTCCGGTGTGGAGCGGGGATATGGCGAGCAGTATCGGGATTATCTGCGTCTGGACAGCGTTTGCCGCACAGCGGAACTGGTGGAAACCATTTATATGGCCCGGCTCTTTGTGCCGGACCGGCTGACCTATTCCAATAATATGCGTCATTTTGAAAAAATGTCGGTACTGGAAAACAGAAAGGATTACGGACTTCTTCCAAGAAACGGGGATTACAGCTTTTTTACCATTCCGGAAAAAATAACCATGCCGGGAACAAACTATGAGGTTGAAGTGGTTTCCCTTCTCCGGCTGATCCTTACGACAGACGGTACCATTGAGCCCATCGGAGTAGAGCAGATCGGGATACAGACCTTCAAAATGAAAAGCGTGCTGGAAAAATCCAAGATCACAAAGACGGGAATTGTTTATCTGGTAAACAGCAAGGGAGAAGTTATCAGCTGTTCTGATGAAAACAGCAGCCTGCTTCAGCAGCTGCAGCAGGAGGGAAAAATACTGGATTTTCCAACGCGGGATTCCTGGAGCGAGACTTCTTTGCTGGGCGATGGGTACTATGTAAATAAAACCCCTCTCAGTATAGCGGACTGGTCGCTTGTCGCCCTGATCCCGCAGAAGGAAATTTTACAGCAGAGCAGACAGCTGGAATTCATCATCTTTGTGCTGACTCTTGTGGCGGTCATTGTGGTATTTTTGGTTTCCAACAGGATCTCCAAATACTATACGAGCCGTTTGTCCTATCTTACGGAGATGATGGAAAAGGTGCCGGTGGAGGAACAGGAGCTCCCTCCGGAAACGGAGAACCTTGATGAGATCGGGGAATTGTTCCGCGGCTTTTCCAACATGACCCGGCAGTTGAATCTGCTGATAGAAGAAAAGTACAAATCGGGAAAAGCCGTAAAGGCAGCGCAGCTGCAAGCTCTTCGCGCGCAGATCAATCCCCACTTTTTGTACAATACTCTGGATCTGATCAACTGGGAGGCCATCGACCACAATGTGCCGGAAATCTCTCAAATCACAAAAAGCCTCTCACAGTTTTACCGGATCAGCCTGAATAAGGGGATGGAGATCGTAACCATTGAGCAGGAGCTGAACCACGTTCGGGCCTATGTTACCATCCAGAATTATCATTTTGACGGGGTGATCCGGCTGCATGTGGACGTTTCCCGGGAAATACAGGAGTATTCCTGTATCAACATCATTATCCAGCCCATCGTGGAAAATTCCATTATCCACGGAATGGGAGCGTCCCTGTGCGGCCGGGAATATCCGATCTATATTTCCGCAAGCCTTGAAAATGGGGATATCATATTTACCATTCGCGATGAAGGCGTGGGAATGAGCAGTTGGCAGATCAAAAATATCCTGAACTCAAAGTCCTCCCGGGATACCGGCTATGGAATCAAAAATATAGATCTGCGCTTGAAATTAAATTACGGCGAGCAATATGGGCT
>CAMVYG010000105.1 GCA_947171615.1 uncultured Clostridia bacterium | reverse complement strand
CATGCTCCAGCTTGCCGCCCACCATTATTTCCAATCCCGTGGACATGACGTTCATGCCGTACAGAAAAAAGGCAAGGCCCCCCAGCAGTGTAAAAAGGGAAAAAATATCCATATTGATTTGTCTCCCGCTTTTGGAAGAACCTGATAAAGCAGGCCTTCCGGTTTCAAAATTCTTTCCTTTTTCTTCTTTTCTTCTCTATTCAGACAAAATTATATTACCATATAACACGGCGGAAGTTCAATGGATATTTGCAAAAAAACGGAAGGAATTTTGGAAGAAAAACACAGGCCGTTTTAAAAGTACGAAAAAACGGTCACTAAAAAATTTCTGCCCCGCAAAGGGAAAAACACATTCTTTTCGGCCTTCACGTGCCTTGCCTGTATAAATTTTGCAAATGAAACCGAAAAACCGCCCAATGAGAAATCCTTATATTTCTCTTACTTTGAACATGCTTTTATTGATTTCAAGCCGCCGGTCGTGTATGATGAATGTGTAACCAATGGGCGGGAACCCTGAACCTGCAAGGCCCGTCCCGGAACGCTGTGCAGGAGGAAAAAGGAGACCATAAAAATGGAACAGACAGAAAAGAAGGATGTACAAAAGAAAAGCGCCAAGAAAAGCGGCTGGAAAGGGCACCTCTGGGCCGTGCTGCTGACGCTTCTTGCCCTGGCGGTATACGACTATGTTGAACTGCCCGCCTATAATATCCAATCTGAAGAAACCTGGTTTACCGTATGCGGGGCGCTGGCGCTGTTCGGTGTGCTGGAGCTGATCTTCAACTCCGGTCTGCGGCTGGCGGCCACCAGCGAGCCCTCCAAAATGATGTTCGGCTCTTCCCAGGGCGGCTTTACCCTGAAGCATACCGGCCCTAAAAGAAGCCTGGGAAGATACTGTGTTTTTACGGCGATAGTTATTGCGGCAATCGGCATACTCTGCTCCTTTGCTTCGTCCACCGTATTTCACGCCAAAAGCTACGCGTCCATTGCGGGGCCCATTGAAAGCCGGGATTTTATTGCCGATACCCCCGCTTCCGAGACCATTTCCGATATTGCCTTGATGGACACGGGCAGCGCCCAGATCATCGGCGCAAGAGCCCTGGGCTCTTTAAACGAGCTGGTCAGCCAGTTTGAGATCAACCCCCAGTATACCCAAATCAACTTAAACGGCCGGCCCATGAAGGTTTCCCCCCTGGAATACGCCGATTTCTTCCGCTGGTGGAATAACCGCTCCTCGGGAATTCCCGGCTATATCGCCGTGGATCCCGTCAAAAACACCAGCGAGTATGTGAAGCTGAAGGAGCCCATGCAGTACACAGAATCCGCCTACTTTGACAAGGATCTCCGCAGGCATCTGCGCTTTTCCTACCGCACTGCCATTTTTGGAAATTCCTATTTTGAGATCGGAGAGGACGGCACTCCCTATTATGTTACTGCCGTGCTGAAAAAGAATGTCTTTCTCTTTGGCGGCACCGATGTAAAGGGCGCTGTGATCTTAAATGCCTGCACCGGTGAGACCCAGTATTACGATGTGGCGGATATCCCCTCCTGGGTGGATATTGTCTATGACGGCGACATGCTTGCCCAGCGGTATGACTGGTACGGCGAGCTTTCCGGCGGATATTTCAACTCCCTGTTCGCCAAGAAGGACTGCAAGCACGTTACCGATGATTACGGCTACAAGATGTTTGACGACGACGTGTGGGTGTTTACCGGCGTGACCAGCGTTGCCTCCGACCAGTCCAACATCGGCTTTGTGCTGATGAATTCCCGCACGGCGGAGATCCGCTATTACCCCATTCCCGGCGCAGAGGAATATTCCGTCATGCGCTCGGCGGAGGGCGAGGTGCAAAACCTTGGCTACACGGCCTCCTTCCCCTCTGTGATCAACGTGGAGGGCCAGCCCACCTATATCATGGTGCTCAAGGACAAGGGCAGCCTGGTGAAGCAGTATGCCCTGATCCATGTGGAGCGCTACAACATTGTGGTGACCGCCACCACCCAGCGGGAGGTCATGGCAAAATATAAAAACGCCCTGCTGGAAAACGGCATGATCTCCAGCGTATCTACCCCGGCGGAAAATCCGGACGCCATTACCGTAACGGTAAAGGATATCAAATATCTGGTGCAGGACGGCAACTCTTACGCCTACCTCATTACCGCGAAGGATCAGATCTTTAAGATCGACTGCGCCGCCTTTGAAACCGTGGTGCTCACAGAGCCCGGAGACCGGGTGCGGCTTTCCGCGGTGGAAGAGGAAAACGGCGTGAATACAGTGCTTTCCTTTGAAATCGTGTAAAGTGGATTTGCTTTATCAATCCGGTTGATTCTCTCAGAGCAGAGCAGCGCGGCGCCATCAGAGCCAGGAGCTGATTGCCCACACTCCTTAACGCAGCACCCATGCGGCAAATCAAATTTCAGCGGTCAAGGAAAAATGAGAAACAAACGTGTGGAGCAGATTTTCCTTTCTCACTTCTCGTTCTTCCCGTTTTGAAAAATCTCTTCAAAAAAGGGTACGGTCAGAGCAAAATTGTTCTAACCGTACCCTTCTTTTTATGAATACTCTTTTCATCATTTCAACCCGGAGCGCCGTTATAATTTGTTGAGCGTTACGCACAAAATATTTTCTTAATGTGCGTCAGAAGTATTGACTTTACCTAATAACCGGTTTATAATAATATCAGGAGCTATTAAGCTTTCAACTTTATACTTCATTTTTACCTCGAAAGGAGAGTCACCGTATGAAAAAGTCAAGAAAACTCGTTTCACTGGTATTGGCAGCTATGCTGCTGATCACGTCCTCTCCCGTCTCCTTCGCTGTGGAAAGCAGGGAAGGAGATGAAAGAGAAGCACTGGTTGCCCAAGCGGAGAAGCTGCTGCTGTGTGAAAACGGAGAATTCCCGGAAGATCTCTGCTTGGAGGACTTCTGCAACGCTTTGGGGGAATTTGACCCTGAGCTTGTAGAAAAGGTATACAAACCTATTGAGTCTGTCGCTTATCCCGCTGAAATGGGAGTAAGCTCCGCATCCAATTACGTTCTTGCTTCTGAAGAGCCATATCGCTTTGGCTTATATATCCGTGATGGCGATGGCGGGTATTATGAATACTATGATTCTGATGAGCAGGAAGAAGACATTTTACCAGAAGAACCTTTGGAGGAAGAAACCGAAGGGATAGAACCCTACAGCAATACAGATTACAGCGTTGTTTCCAATCCGGACAACAGCAGGTTGACAAGCACTGTCTGCAAGGTCGTTGCAAGACGTGACGGCTATTATGCCTATAGCTCCGGCTTTTTTGTAAGTAATTTTGTTGTTGCAACGGCAGCCCATTCCATTTATCGGTACTCGTGGGATGGTATTGGTTTTGGTCCTAAGGGCTGGGCTGATGAAGTTTACATTCAACAGGCTTATGTTCCCAACAACCCATCCTATAGCCGAGTTTACGCAGATAACAAGCAAATGAGGATAGGCGCTTCCTGGGGAAAAAACGACCAATACCGCAACGATGACGACTGGGGTGTATTCGTTGTCAAAAAAACCATGCAGGGGGGCTACTCTTATCTTCCCAAAAGGCAAGTTAGCGTGAAAACTTATACCGAAAAAGCAATTACAACGTATGGTTATCCTCGAAAGGAGAATGATCCAACAGATTATCCTATGCATGCCATAAAAGGAAAAACAATCGCTCCTCTGAATGGTTATCGTTCCTTATTTTCTAAGGGATCATCGGGAGGTGACTCTCCTTATTTTCCTGGAACAAGCGGTGGTCCTGTAGTCGATTCTTCCGGCTATGTAATAGGAATCAACGTAGCTTTCACGGGAGATAAGCCAACTGATCCCAGACCTATAGCCCTTATAGCAATCGCATTTGACAGCGACCTGTACAAAGCGTTAAAAGCATACGAATAATCGGGGGGTGATTTCATGAAGCGAGCCGGGAAAGCTTTTCTCCTTTTCCCGCTGTTGCTCCTCCTGCTGTTCTGCGGTGGGTGCGTTACCGGTGATGAACCTTCTGCCTCAAAGGCTTCTTCTGATCCGGCAGCAGTTTTCTCCGCCCCTGCAAGCCCATTCCCTGAAGAATCCGCCGCCGTGCCGGAAAGCTCCACCCCGGCGGAAGCGCCCACCTATTACTTTGACGAATCTCACGGAGAAAGCCTTCAGGCAAAGATTCTTCCCGCCGGCGTGCGGCTGCCAAATGGCGAAGAATATTGGGGCAGAAGCGGCTTTCAGCTGCCCGATGAACGGATCGTAACATCCGAGGGCGTTCTGATGCCGGACGGTACTTTGCTGTATCAGGAAGAGGCCCCCTTTCAGTATGTTCAGGAGGATCGCGACCTTTCAGAAACGGTAATGACCCTTCCGGACGGTACCCGGGTAGTAGCGCCTACTTATTATTTCAACAACGATGTCTGCGACTGCCCCGTGGCGAAGATGGTGGAAGGTAAAGACCCAATTCTCGGCGGGAGATTTTATGATACCCTGCTTCCGGACGGCAGGCGCATAACCAGCAGAGGCGTGCTGCTTCCTGACGGAACCACGGTTTATCAGCAGTACACTCCCTTTTGGTATGGATATGTGAGAGAATCCGATCCTGAGGTGGCTATGACCCTTCCGGACGGCACGCGGATCGTCGCCAAGCAATATTTTATGGGCAGTATTGACGATGAAGCCCTTTTGGTTCGGGTACAGGAAGGTATCATTCTGTTGCCCGATGGCAGATATTATACCAAAGAGGGTGTGTTTCTACCGGATGGAACCCGACAGTTCACATTTGAAGAAATCACTCCCTATCATTACGAATCCGCACGGGATTTGATCAATGTAGTGACAACGTTTCCAGATGGCACCAGGCTTGTGAACCCTTATGGCATGACCCACGTTATTTCCTCGGAACCTTGTCCCGCCTGCGGTGAGATCCACACGGAAGCTCCTTAACTGAATTGACAGACAGCCCCCGAGCAGAAATGCTCGGGGGTTGCTATTCTGTCTCTTCTTATTTCCGGCTCAGCAGCCTTCTTTTGGCGGCCCTCAGCTTTTCTCCGTACCGGGTGGTAAAAAACACGCCGCAAAGCAGCCCGCCCAAAACCAAGCCCAGAGCAAAGCTGGCGATCTCCTCATAGGGAGACTGCATACGCAGCTCACAGAAATCAATGATAAAATACACCGCAAAGGCAGCAAGGGCAACCAGCAGCATCGCACGAACCTTTTTTGTCATGCGCAGCTTTTCCTGATTGCTGTAATCCGCTACCTGCAAAACGGTTTCCTTTGTCTTTTGATCCATTTCGGCCTCTTTCCTTTCTCCTGATAAGATTTCTTCCAGGTCCACTTGAAAATATTCTGAGATCTGGATAAGCAGATCGAGATCAGGCAGGTTGTTTCCGTTTTCCCACCGGGAAATACTCCGGTTGGATACGCCCAGGGTTTCCGCAAGCTGCTCCTGGGTGATTCCCCGCTCCTTGCGCAGCTCTCTCAATAAGCCTCCGATTTTTTGCTGGTTCATACTTGTTCATTCCTTTCTTTTGTCAAGTAATTCAAATTTCCATTTATCACGCCAATGAATTTCTTCCTCTGTCATCCTGAACCGAAGGTGAAGGATCTCAATTATTGATTGGCTAGCGGGGAAAAGTTCCTCTCATTTGCTGGTTTCCACTGGTCGAGATCCTTCGTCACTGCGTTCCTCAGGATGACAGTGAGTAGTGATCGATAAATTGTAATTTAGCGACCAGCACCACCCCCTTGGCTCTCCCTATGGGGCGCTGATTCCCAGTGGGAATCGTCCAGCGCTGACCGAGCCGACAGGCGAGACGCTGTCACGGCAAAGCCGTGACTGAGAGGGCACGATACTCGCAGTAAACAATATCCGAGATTCTTCATCATTGCATTCCTCAAAATGACAGCAGGAAGTAAAACCAAACGGCAACTTTCTGGCTACAGCTTACCATGTTTCTGCTGAAAATCACAGGACACAGCGCGGGAATTTTGAAAAATCCCAATTTTCGGGAACTTTATCTTGAAAAAGATACGGAAAGAGACTACAATGTCCTTACTAATCAGAGGAGGCGGCTTGTATGTTTTCCAATGCGGATCGGCAAAGACTTGACCGGCTGGCCCACCAGCAGGCGGAGATCGCTCACAGTGAAAAAATGCAGAACATCGTGAAGGACTGGGAAAAGCACGGGCGCTTTGACCCGGACAACCGCCCCATGGTCACCATGGAAACGTGGACCTTTCGGGAGGATATTCTTCCCCCGCTGCTGGAATGCACCGGCGAAGAAGCTCGGAAATGGGAGGAACGCTTCCTTATGAACATCGTCAACCACACATTGTTTGACGATGATACCATTGTTTTGGATCACATGCCTTTTTCCTATGGCAGCAGCATGACGCCCTTCCGGCTGCCGGTACAGGTGGAGCATGCGGAAAAGGAAGGCGGGTTGGGGCATCATTTTGTAGAGCAGCTGGAGGATCTTGCAGAGGATTTTCACAAGCTTCAGTCCTCTGAGATCGTTCTGCCGCCCAAAGAGGAAACCGGCAGGCAGATGGAAGAATATAACGAGCTGTTCGGCAAAATCCTTCCGGCAAGGCTTGTGGGGCATTCTCTCTATGCCTGCCCGGTACAGGATATCGTACATCTGATGAGCATGGAAAACATGTTTTTCGCCATGTATGACACGCCGGAGCAGTTTCATAAAATGATGGAGTTGCTCACAGACGATTATATTTCCCGGTTCCAGGCGGAAGCGGAAGACGGCCGCCTGCTTTCCACCACCGGCAGCGAACGGGTGGCCCAGGGCTCTTACTGCTTTACGGATCAGCTCCCCTCTGATCTGGACTTCTATCACACCACCGATGTGTGGGGCTACATGGACTGCCAGGAAAGCGCAGGGCTTTCCCCCGCCATGTACGGGGAATTCATTTTTCCTTATTACAAAAAGGTGCTGGACTGTTACGGGCGTGTCTCTTACGGCTGCTGTGAGGCGGTGCACGCCATCTGGGACGACTATCTCAGCACTCTCCCCCATTTGGGCAAGGTTTCCATTTCTCCCTGGTGTGATGAGGAATTTATGGGACAGCGGCTTCGGGAAAAGAAAATCACCTATCTGCGCAAGCCCGACCCCACCCTCATCGGCGTGACAAGCGAGCTGGACGAGGAAGGGGTGCGGGCCCATTTCCGGAAAACGGTACAGGCGGCAAAAGGCTGTACCCTGGAGATCGTACAACGGGACGTATACCAGATCCACAATACCTATGAAAAGGTGCGGTGGTATGTAGAGCTGATCCGGGAGGAATGCAGCCGGCATCAGAAGTGAGGGCTGCGCCCTTATAGAAATTCCATAAAAATTATGATTTATCATTCTAAGCCATTAGTGCCAACTGTCATTATCTGAGAAAAGAGGCAGTCCGCACCTACTGTCATCCTGAACAGAAGAGGCTTCGCCTCTTCCCGGTGAAGGATCTC
>CAMVYG010000104.1 GCA_947171615.1 uncultured Clostridia bacterium | reverse complement strand
GTGTATCAGAGTAAAACAGGTTTTACGCAAAAATATGCGGAACTGGCGGCGGGGAAAACAGGCTGCGCGCTTCTGTGCCTGAGAGAAGCAACCTGGAAAAAGCTTTCGGAATACGAAACGGTCGTATTCGGAAGCAGAGCCTGGGCAGGCAGGATAGACGGTTATTCCAAGCTGAAAAAGCTGCTTCAGAAAGTAGGCGTCCGGCGTCATGCCCTGTTTGTAACAGGGGCGACGCCCCTTGAAGCACAGGAAACGGTAGAAAGCTTCTGGCGGCAGAATTTAACGGAGGATGAGCTTACCTCCTTGCCTCATTTTTATCTGCCCAGCGGCCTGTGCTATGAAAAAATGGGATTTGCGGATCGTTTTCTCATGAAAATGGCAGCCTCCATGATGAAAAAGAAAAGCGGGCAAACCCCGGAGGAACAAGCTTTTGAGTCTGCTATTTCCAGCTCTTACGATATTTCCTCGGAAAAGTATCTGGAGCCCCTGGTGGAATGGATCAATGGGGAACAGGCGGAGGAAAAAAGCTCTGTTTCGTCAGGGCGGCAGAAAGATGGAATGCCGGGAATTTCCGACGGAAAGGAGAATGCCTTATGAAGCTTTATTTTGTTCGTCATGGAGATCCCGATTATTCTATTGATTCTCTCACCGAAAAGGGCTGGCGGGAGGCCGAATATCTCTCGGAACGCCTGGTAAAGCTCCCGGCTGCGGCCTATTTCTGTTCTCCTTTGGGAAGAGCCAAAGACACCGCTCGGCCCACGCTGGAAAAGCTGGGGAAAACTGCCGTGGAATATCAGTGGCTCCGGGAATTTCAGGGCATGATCCATCGGCCGGACCGGATGGAGCGGGAATCTATCTGCTGGGACTGGCTGCCCCAGGACTGGACGAAGGATCCGAAGCTGTTTTCCCACGAAGAATGGCTTCAAAATGAGACAATGGCGGCGGGAAACGCGGCGGAGGAATACCGGTGGGTGACTTCCAGCCTGGATCAGCTTTTGGCGGAATACGGCTACCGGAGGGAAGGTTCTTTGTATCGGGTGGAACGGGGGAATAACGACGGCTTGGTGTTTTTCTGTCACTTCGGCGTGGAATGCGTCTTGCTCAGTCATTTATTGAATGTGTCTCCCATGGTGCTTTGGCATGGCTTTGTAGCGGCCCCGACCTCTGTGACCACGGTGATCACAGAGGAGCGCAGGAAAGGGATCGCCAGCTTCCGGGTCAATGCCTTTGGGGATACTTCCCATCTTGCAATCCATGATGAGCCTCCGGCTTTCGCCGCCCGTTTCAGCGAGTGCTATGAAAACGAGGGGGAACGGCTGGATTGAGTTTGTACAGAAGAGGAATTGGAAAAAGTGCATAACGCAAAAGGTTAGTTACCACTAACTAAATAGCCATATTGCCGAAATTTTAGCGGTTCTATTGACAAATTGGAAAGAGGAAATATAATAGGCATGAAGGTTAGCTTCGGCTAACCCAAAAATCAGATCGATGGTTAGTTCTTGCTAACAAAGTGCCGAAAGCAGAGAAAGGAAGGCTTTTGAAATGCCGCTGACATTTGCAGAAATCGGAGAAGAAGCAATTATTAAAAAGGTTGGGGGAACGCCGGAGGTAAAAAAGCATCTGGAAAATCTGGGCTTTATAGTCGGCAGTACGGTAAAGGTGATCACTTCCTTAGGCGGGAATATCATCGTCAACGTGAAAGAAGCCAGGGTGGCGATCAGCCGGGAAATGGCTCAAAAAATTTTGGTTTGAAGCGGGCGGCTTTGGCAGCCTGTTTTAACGGGCCACAGAATTTGCGGTGGTGCCTTACATAGTATGTTGCGGTGAAAGGAGGGCAAGCATATGAAAACATTGCGGGAAGCAAAAATCGGAGAGCGGGTAAAGGTAGTAAAGCTTCATGGAGAAGGCGCGGTGAAACGCCGGATCATGGATATGGGCGTTACCAGGGGCGTGGAAGTGCAGATCCGGAAGGTGGCTCCTCTGGGCGATCCGGTGGAAGTTACTGTGCGCGGCTATGAGCTTTCTATCCGCAGGACAGATGCGGAGCTGATTGAAGTTGAGCCTGCTTGAAAAAAGTTGAAAGCATGGAATGGGGAGTGATCCCCGCTTTTTTTGAGCAGAGAGTTAGTCTTAACTACCTCGTTGGTACCAGCCAAAGAGAGTTTTTATTTGGCTTTTGCTTTTGAAATTCAGAGGAAAGGAATGTGAACATCATGAAAATGCGGATCGCTCTTGCGGGAAACCCCAACAGTGGGAAAACCACTTTGTTTAACGCTTTGACAGGTTCCAATCAGTTTGTAGGAAACTGGCCGGGCGTTACGGTGGAGAAAAAGGAAGGCAAGCTGAAAAAGCATGAGGACATTGTCATCACTGACTTGCCCGGCATTTATTCCCTTTCTCCTTACACGCTGGAGGAGGTAGTGGCAAGAAATTACCTGATCGGTGAGCGTCCCGATGCGATTTTGAATATTGTAGACGGCACCAATCTGGAGCGAAATTTGTATCTTACCACCCAGCTTACCGAGCTGGGAATTCCGGTAGTGGTTGCTGTCAACATGATGGATGTGGTGAGGAAAACGGGGGATAAGATCAATATTGAAGAGCTCTCCCGCGCTTTAGGATGTCGGGTCATGGAAATTTCCGCTCTGAAGGGAACAGGTATCACGGAAGCGGCGGAAGCTGCCATCGATGCGGCGAAATCCGGAAAAACCGTGCCGATGCACACCTTTTCCGGAGCGGTGGAGCATGCTATCGCTCACATTGAGGAAGCGGTGGTGCATGATCTGCCCGCTGAACAGCAGCGCTGGTACGCCATCAAAATATTTGAGCGGGACGATAAGGTGCTGGAGCAGCTGGGGATAAAGCCTGAGGTGAAAAAGCATATTGAAGAGGATATCAAAGCTGCCGAAGCAGAGCTGGACGATGACGCCGAAAGCATCATCACCAACGAGCGGTATCTTTATATTGCTTCTCTTCTGAAGGGGAGCTACCATAAGAAAAATGCAGGGCAGCTTTCCGCTTCCGATAAAATTGACAGAGTTGTCACCAACCGTTTTCTGGGGCTTCCCATTTTTATTGCCGTTATGTTCGTGGTGTATTACCTTGCAATGGTAACGGTGGGAATCTCCGCTACCGATTGGGCCAACGACGGCCTGTTCGGAGATGGCTGGCACCTGTTCGGGATCGGGACCTCCGCCTATGAAGAGGCTGCCGAAGCCTATGGAGACAGCGACCAGATCATCAGCGCGTTCCTGGAGGAATACGGCACGGAGGAAATGACGGAAGCTCTGGACCTGGAAAGCGGGAGCTATACAGAGGAAGGCGCCAAAGCGGCTCTGGAGGCTCTGGCCGCCGCCACGCCGGAGAATGCCAGCATTACATATGAGCTGGAGGATGAAGAAACTCTGGAGATCACTACAGTTTCCGATACCGGCCGGGCGGAGCTGCTGAACGCGGCAGACCAATATCTCAATACCGGGTATAAGGAAAGCTATGGCGCACCCGATACCGCCGCTTATGGTGTTTGGGTGCCGGGAATTCCGCCGCTGATCGAAGGCGGCCTGGAGGCGATCCATTGCGCCGACTGGCTGCAGGGGTTGATTCTGGACGGGATCGTAGCTGGTGTGGGAGCTGTGCTGGGCTTTGTGCCTCAAATGCTGGTGCTGTTCCTGCTGCTGGCTTTCCTGGAGGCCTGCGGTTATATGTCCCGCATCGCCTTTGTGCTGGACCGAATTTTCCGTAAATTCGGACTTTCCGGAAAATCGTTTATTCCCATGCTGATCGGCTCCGGCTGCGGAGTACCGGGAATTATGGCCTCCCGTACCATTGAAAATGAACGGGATCGCCGCATGACCATCATGACCACTACCTTCATTCCCTGCAGCGCGAAGCTGCCCTTTATCGGTATGATCGCGGGCGCGGTATTTGGCGGCTCCGCCTGGGTAGCGACTTCTGCTTATTTTATCGGAGCAGCCGCCATTGTAGCTTCGGGGATCATGCTGAAAAAGACAAAGCTGTTTTCCGGAAATCCGGCGCCCTTTGTCATGGAACTGCCCGCCTATCACTGGCCTACTGTGGGAAACGTTCTGCGTTCCATGTGGGAGCGGGGCTGGTCCTTTATCAAAAAAGCGGGTACCATCATTCTGTTGTCCACGATTCTTGTTTGGTTTACCACTTATTTTGGCGTGGTAGACGGAACCTTCCGTATGCTTACGGAAGAGGAGATCGATTCCTCTATCCTGGCCGCTATCGGCAGCGCCATTGCCTGGATTTTTACACCGCTGGGCTGGGGAAACTGGCAGGCCGCCGTGGCATCCATCACCGGCCTGATCGCCAAGGAAAATATTGTGGG
Organism: uncultured Clostridia bacterium; assembly: GCA_947171615.1. Lineage (GTDB taxonomy): Bacteria > Bacillota > Clostridia > Oscillospirales > Acutalibacteraceae > Acutalibacter. The sequence goes on along the minus strand of CAMVYG010000104.1, from coordinate 3,170 downwards.
AACTTTGGGCGTCTTGTATGGAGGTGCTGATGGAGCCTGGGGTGGGTTCTCTGCGGCTTTTTCCGGAATCGCCGCCTATTCCTTCCTGGTGTTTAACCTGTTGTGCGCTCCCTGCTTTGCCGCTATCGGCGCCATCAAGCGGGAAATGAACAGCGCCAAATGGACCTGGTTTGCCATTGGATATCAGTGCGGTTTTGCTTATGTGATCGCCCTGATCGTCTATCAGCTTGGTTCGGCGTTCACAGGAAATCTGAATATTTTAGGCCTGGTTGCGGCGCTGGTGCTTTTGGCCGGAATGCTTTATCTGCTGTTCCGCCCCTATCGGGAAACAAACAGGCTGACAGCCGCCGTACCCGTAAAGTAACAGAAAAGGGGAAAAAGCTTTATGTTTGACTGGTTTGCCGAGAATTGGGGAACGCTTTTGACAGGAGCCGTTGTACTGCTGATGGTAACTGCTATTTTGAGATTTTTCATCAGAAGCAGAAGAAAAGGAAATTCCGCTTGCGGCTGCTCCGGCGGCTGTGCAGGCTGCGCGCAGTGCGGCAGTTGTCATCCGCAGAAACAAAAAACACGGCTTTCTTCAAAGTAATATCTCCAAATAGGAAAAACCGCCGGGGAAAGACAAAGCTTCCCTTGGCGGTTTTTTCCATGTTTTATCTAAAATCCGAAATAGCTGAGCATCCCGTTGTAGATGCCTCTTGCAAAGCCTTTGGGATCGTCCCGCAGCTTTTCCGCATCGGCAGCGTTGCTCAAGTAGGCCAGCTCCACCAAAACAGCAGGCATTCTGGTGCGGCGCAGCACATACAGAGAAGGGTTCACGCGTACGCCGTTATCCCGGGTGCCAACTTCCGCTGTAAGACCGTTCAGAATATGTTGAGCCAGCCAGTAGGATTGGGTGTTTTCCTGGTACACATACACTTCGCTGCCGTTGATGGCAGGGTTGGTGTTGGAATTGCAGTGGATACTGACGAAATAATCTGCCGGCCAGGAGTTGGCCATATTGACTCTGGCTTGCAGGCTGGTGGAATTGTTGGTGCCTAAAATAGTGTCCGGCGTAGGCCGGGAAAGTCTGGCGGTAAAGCGTGGATCATCGTTGAGCAGCTGAGCAAGGTAAATTCCCACCTCGTAATTTACGTCCTGCTCGATCAGCCCGTTTCCCACTGCTCCGGTGTTGTGCCCTCTGGGGTTATGTCCCTGGTCAACAAAAATACGTATCGGCATGCAAAACGCCTCCTGAAAAGAACTTTTTCTATTCTATGCGCAGAGGGCGTTCTTTGTGAGGCGGAATCCGAGCCGTGCGGTTTTTGCTGAGAAAGCAGCAGAAGGGGGAGGGGAGAAAATCATATTTTCAAATTGACAAACTTCGCTGCTTGCGGTAGAATACAAAAGAAGTAAATATGCCTCCATAGTTAAACGGATATAACAGCCCCCTCCTAAGGGGCAGTTATCGGTTCGATTCCGGTTGGGGGTGCCATGTCGCCGCAGAAGTTGTTTTGCGGCGACAGATTTTGGGAAATATGCGTTTGTCTGCGACTCTTTTTTGGCAAACAGAAAAATGAAAAAAAGCTTGCTTTTTTTCAGGTTCCGTGCTATCATTATTTCTGCGTTATTGGACGGCAAGGAGGTGTAACATATGCCAAACATCAAATCGGCGAAGAAGCGTGTTAAGGTGATCGCTACCAAGACTATGCAGAACAAGGCGATCAATTCTGAGCTCAAGACGGAGATCAAGAAGGCAAACGCCGCTATCGAGGGCAATGCGGAGAACAAGGTTGCCGCTGTGCGCGTTGCGATCAAGAAGATCGATCAGGCTGCCGCTAAGGGTATCCTGCACAAGAACACTGCTTCCAGAAAGAAAGCTGCTCTGGATAAGAAGCTGAACGCCAGCGCCTGATCGGCGTGTGTTCTTTTGAGCTTTTTTGAAAGCTCCTTGCTGAATAAATGAATTCAGAAAGCCGAAGGGTGTCTCCTTCGGCTTTTGACTTTGTCACATTTTGCGGTGCTTTTTCTTTGTAAGTCCCTTTTTTCTGTTGACTTTTTCAGGGAGATTGGGTATCATATTCTTTAGAAAAGTACAATGATCACTTTCGGAGGTGTCCGTATGAAAAAAGGAAGCAAGCTGGCTATTTTCATTGGTGTGATCGCGGCGATTGCGGCGGTAGTGGCCTCTTTGTCTGCGGTTCTTCTGTATCTTGATAAAAAGCGGGATGAGGAAGAGCTGGAGCACTATCTGGATTGCTCTATTCAGTAAGCTTGAAATCTGTAAGACGGTGTGGGCTGAAAACAGCGGCGGAAGAAACTTTTCTTGTGCTGCCTGCTTGTTGTGTCCATGCCGCCTTTTTGTTTAGACAGAATCATCGGAGAAGGAACAAAAGGAAGGAGCTTTTAGTATGAAAATGATCGATCTTGGCGGTACCGGTGTACAGGCTTCTGCCATTGCTGTGGGCTGTATGCGGATCAGCTCTTTGAGCGAACAGGAATTGAATACTTATGTGCACGGAGCTTTGGAGTGCGGTGTAAATTTCTTTGATCACGCCGATATTTACGGAGGCGGAAGCAGTGAAACCCTTTTCGGAAAGGTACTGTCACAGGAACCCGGCCTGCGGGAAAAGCTGATCCTGCAAAGCAAATGTGCCATTCACGATGGTATGTATGATTTTTCCAGGGATTATATTTTACAGAGCGTAGACGGCATTTTAAGCCGTCTGCAAACGGAATATCTGGATTTTCTCCTGCTGCACCGCCCCGACGCCTTAATGGAGCCGGAGGAGGTAGGGGAAGCCTTCGAGCGTCTGGAAGCATCCGGGAAGGTACGGCACTTTGGCGTAAGCAATTTCAACGCCCGGCAGCTTGCTCTGCTGCAATCGGGGCTGAAGCAGAAGCTTCGGGTAAACCAGATGCAGTTTGGCCTGATGTGCACAGGCATGATCGATCACGGAATTCAGACGAACACCAAATTCCCCAATGCTGCCGATCACGATGGAGAGGTGCTGGACTATTGCCGGTTAAACGGCATCACGATCCAGACCTGGTCTCCCTTCCAATACGGCTTCTTTGAAGGAACTTTTCTGGAAAATGAGAAGTTTCCGGAGCTCAATAAGGCGCTGGGGGAGATAAGTGAAAAGTATGGCGTATCAAAAACTGCCATTGCAGCGGCATGGATCCTGCGC
>CAMVYG010000103.1 GCA_947171615.1 uncultured Clostridia bacterium | reverse complement strand
CCTTATACAGGAAGGGCTCGTTCACCCCCAGCAGCTTGCCGTGGCGGGCCGCCCGGCGCAGCAGGCGGCGCAGCACATAGCCCCGGCCCTCGTTGCTGGGCAGCACGCCGTCGCCGATCATAAACGCCGTGGAGCGGATATGGTCGGTGATGATTCGCAGAGAAATATCCGTTTTTTCATCGGCGCCGTATTTCACACCGGAAATTTCGGACACGTGCTTCATGATATTCTGCACGGTATCTACCAAAAACAGATTATCCACATCCTGCATGACGCAGGCCAGACGCTCCAGACCCATGCCGGTGTCAATATTCTTCTGGATCAGCTCCTCATAATTTCCGTTGCCGTCGCTGTTGAACTGGGAGAATACTACATTCCACACTTCCATGAAGCGGTCGCAGTCGCAGCCGGGCGCACAGTCCGGCTTGCCGCAGCCGTGTTCTACCCCGCGGTCATAATAAATTTCCGAGGAAGGGCCGCAGGGGCCGGAACCGTGCTCCCAGAAATTGTCCTCCCTGCCCAGGCGCACAATGTGATCCTTGGGAACACCTACCACATCAGCCCAGATATGATACGCCTCATCGTCGGCAGGGGTCTGCTCGTCCCCGGCAAAAACAGAGGGATACAGGCGGTCTGGATCCAACCCCATCCATTCCGGGCTGGTCAGGAATTCCCATGCCCAGGGAATCGCCTCCTGCTTGAAATAATCTCCAAAGGAAAAGTTGCCCAGCATCTCGAAGAAGGTGCCGTGGCGGTCGGTATAGCCCACGCTGTCAATATCCGGGGTACGAATACATTTCTGGCAGGTGGTGACTCTGGTTTTAGGCGGGGTCACTTCCCCGGTAAAATACTTTTTCATGGGCGCCATGCCTGCGCCGATCAGCAACAGGCTGTTGTCCCCCTGGGGGATCAGAGAAAAGCTGGGAAGCCGCAGATGCCCCTTGCTTTCAAAAAATTTCAGATATTTTTCTCTGAGGTCATTGAGTCCTGTCCATTGCATTTTGTTCTTCCTCCTGTATTCTAAGAATTTTATGATTTCTGTTTCACGGTATACGCCCACAACAGCTTCAGGGTATTTTCCGCGCCGTCCTTATGGGAGCGTTCATAGCCGTGGGAAGCGTACACGCCGGGGCCGATGAGGCCGTGGCGAACGTCGTACCCGGCGGAAAGAGCCGCCTCGGCGTCGGAGCCGTAGAAGGGATATACATCCACGGCATAGGCCGCTCCCGCCTGTTTTGCCGCCTGCACCAATGCGGTGGTGACAGAGTAATCATAAGGGCCGCCGGAATCCTTGGCGCAGATGGAAACCTCCCGCTCCGTGCATTGCAGGCCCTCGCCTACACAGCCCATATCCACACTGACAAGCTCCGAAACATCCTCCGGCACGGAAGCCGCCGCACCGTGGCCCACCTCCTCATACACGGTAAAGTGCAGGTAGACCTTTCTTTTGAGCACGGCCTTCTTCTCTTTCAGCTCTTTGGCATAGGCCAGCAAAATCGCCGCACTGAGCTTATCGTCCAAAAACCGGCTTTTGATGTAGCCGCTTTCCGTTACCACGGTGCGGGGGGAGAAGCAGACAAAATCTCCCGTTTCGATCCCCAGCTTCCGGGTCTCCTCCGGATTTTTCACCGGCTCGTCGATCACCACTTCCATGCCGGCAAACTGGCGCTTCTTTTCGCCGTATTCCCGGTTTACATGGGCGGAAGCGTCACAGAGCTGCAAACAGCCGGTGTAGGTTTTCCCCTCCCGGGTATAGATCACACAGTTTTCCGCTTCACAGTTTTCCGCCTGCAAGCCGCCTACCGGGGAAAGCTTTAACCGCCCGTTACCCTGAATAGACTGCACCACAGCCCCCAGGGTATCCACATGGGCCATCAAAAGTAGACCGTCCGGTTCTTCCGGGTTTTGCACTTCGCCGCCAAGACAAACGACCACACCGCCTTTTCTGGATTTTTTCGGGGCATAGCCCAAAAGGGAGAGCTCCTCCATCAGATAATTCGCCGCCCGTTCCGTAAATCCGGAAGGGCTGTCAATGGCGCAGAGCTTTTGCAGCTGCTCAATACAGTATTCCAATTCAGCCATATCAAGTTTCTCCTTTTATCAATAAAATCATGAAAATCAGCGCTTTAAAAAGTCCGCCAGCGCCTGAAGCCGCTTCTCCACCCCTGGCTCGCGGATGGCCGGGGTGGTGTTGGTATGGTGGCAAAGGATCGTGGGAAAGATCTCCCGGCAGCCCATCTGCCGCAGCAGCGTTTCCCCGGTTTCCTGGGCCCGGCGGGGGCTGCCGTCTCCGCCGCCTGTCAAAATCAGCCCGCCCCGCTTCGGAGGAAAGGGAAGCCCTTCTCCCCGAAAGGCCCGGGCGCAATAGTACTGCTGCAACCGGCTGAGCACGGAAAGCAGCGGGCCGGTAAGCTCTGAAAAATAAATGGGAGAGGCCAGCACCACGCTGTCGCAGCGGCGCAGAGCTTCATCTACCAGAAGCCAATCGTCCTGCTGGCAGCAGCCGGCATGTGCCCAGCAGTAGCGGCAGTCCACACAGGGAGAGATTTTCTGTGAATAGGCACGCACCTCGGTAATTTCCCCCGGCAAAAGCTTTCGGAGAAGCTCCAGCAGCGAAGCCGTATCCCCCTTCATTCGGGGAGAGCCGTTTAAGATCAGGGTTTCCATGACAGCTCCTTTCCCGCAAAAAAATATAGACCAATCCGCCCCTCATGGGACGGACTGGTCCGTGGTACCACCCAAATTGCGGAGATCACATTCTCCGCCTCTCATGTCCGTTAACGCCGGAATACGCTGCCATTCCTCACAGCAGCCGTGCCAAACACCGCCAAACAAAAAACCAAAGCGGCTGGAGCGGCCTGCTTTCCCCCGTCAAACGGCTTGCACCTGCCGCCGCCTCTCTGCATGAAAGGAAAAAAGCATCTTCTCCGCACGGAGTTCTTTTATATTTGCCTTCATTATAGTCTCTCCACGGTCTTCTGTCAATCCCTTTTCCCCGGAAAAGCATCCCTTTTTCACGTAAAAAACAGCTTGGTCCCTTATTGACAAACCGCCGTTTTCCACCTTATACTAAGCTGTATGCGGCGGCGGTTCAGCCGCCTTGCTTTGGGTATAGGAGGAAGTACCATGAAATCACCTGCACTACAGAAAGACGGTTTTTATTCCCAGATCGGGAAGCTGGTCATTCCCATTGTTCTGCAAAACCTTTTAAGCGCCGCCGTAAGCTCCGCTGATGTGGTCATGCTGAATTTTGTAGGAGACTCCTCTATTTCAGCGGTGTCTCTGGCCTCACAGTACGCCAGCGTTTTGTTTATGGTGCTTTATGGTCTCGGCACCGGGGCGACCATGCTGTGTGCCCAGTATTTTGGAAAAGGTGAGTACCGGGCCATTCAGGTGGTAGAGGGGATCGCCCTGCGGTTTTCCGTGACCTGCTCTCTGGTATTCGCTCTGGGCGCGCTGACCGTTCCGGAGTTGATGATGCGCCTGTTCACACCGGATTCGGAGCTAATCCGCATTGGCGCTTCCTATCTCCGGATTTTAAGCGTGGCCTATCTTTGCTGGGGACTGACAGAGGTTTATCTTTCCATACTGCGCAGCGTGGGGCGGGTAATGATCAGCACCGTGCTGAACGCCGTGGCCTTTACCGCCAACGTGCTCTTAAACGCGGTCTTTATTTTCGGCCTGTTCGGTGCGCCCAGAATGGAAGCAGCGGGCGTAGCCCTTGCCACCTCTATCTCCAGAGTATTGGAGCTGATTCTTTGCTTTATTGTTTCCGCAAAAAGCCCCGATGTGAAGCTGAAGCTTTCCTATATGTTCCTGCGCAGCAAGGAGCTGTTTTCCGATTTCATGAAAATGGCTCTGCCCGCTTTGGCCAACGACACCGTTTGGGGGCTGGCCTTCTCCCTGTATTCCGTGATCATCGGCCAGTTTTTGGGAAATGACGCCGTGGCGGCAAACGCCCTGGCGGTGGTGGTGCGAAACTTCGGCACCATTCTCTGCTTTGGCATGGCAAACGCAGGAGGCATCTTATTAGGCCAGAAATTTGGAGATAATAAGCTGGAGGAGGCGGAGGCAGACGCCAAAAAAATTGTGCGGCTCACCGTGATCGCCGGCTTGATTGGCGGTGTGATCATTCTGCTTTCCATGCCTCTGGTGCTGGGCTTTGCCGATTTATCGGAAACTGGAAAGCACTACCTGAAGGTAATGCTTCTCATCAATTCCTATTATGTTTTGGGCGCGGCGGTAAACACCACCCTGATCGCGGGGGTGTTCCGTGCCGGAGGCGACAGCCGCTTCGGCCTGATCTGCGACGCCTTTGCCATGTGGGTTTACGCCCTGCCCCTGGGATTTTTGGCCGCCGCGGTACTGAAGCTGCCGCCTTTGTGGGTCTATTTCCTGCTTTGCACAGATGAATTTATCAAATGGCCCTGGGTCATTCACCATTACCGCAGTAAAAAATGGATCAAAAACATCACCAGAGACGATCTGTTCCAGGAGCAAAAGGAAGCGCTTTCCAGCCCGGCGGAAAAATCATAACAGCCGGGCTTATGCCAATTTGCAGATTTACACGATAAAGGAAAGCGAGGGCTCATTTTGAAAAAAACGATCCGTGATGTAGCGGCGGTAGCGGGGGTATCCCCCGCTACGGTATCCCGCGTGCTTAACAAAAGTGGTTATGTCAGCAAGAAAGCCTATGACAGCGTTATGGAAGCCATTAAGAAAATGGACTATTCTCCCAACGCCATGGCGGTAAGCTTATCGAAAAACCGCTCCAGGCTGATTGGCATTATCGTACCCAGTATCTATAATGAATTCTTTATCGATGTAATCTACGCGGTAGAAAAAAAAGCGGAAAGCTGCGGCTTTCGGGTACTCTTCTGCAATACGGATTACAGTGTGGAAAAGGAACGGTCCGCCATCGAGGATCTGATCTCCTACAACGCTGTGGGACTGATCATCATTCCAAACCGTATTCAGGAAAACGACAACGTAAAGCTTCTGAATCAGCTTTTAAAAAATGAGACCCCGGTGGTTTGCGTGGATCAGGAGCTCCCCGGCTTTGCCGGAGACACCATCTATATTGATAACGATTCCGGCCTGGCTGAGCTTGTAGAGGATATCATTAAAAGAGGGCACAAACGAATTGCCGTGCTGCTTGACGCCAATAACGATACTCTGGGCGCTCACGTTTCAAAAGTGAATACAGAGAGGATAGAAACCGTGCAAAAGGTGTTATGCTCTCATGGCCTGGTACTTCATGAAGAATATATCCTGCGTGCGTTTTGTTCCGATAGCTCTTACCACACCGTGATAAAGGAGCTTGTAGAGATGCCGGAGCAGCCCACTGCTGTGATCACCCTATCCAGCAAAGCAACACTCTGTGCCGTGTGCGGTCTTGCTTCTTACGGCATCCGAATTCCGGAGGATATTTTTGTGGCAGGGTACGATGATTTTCACGTTTTGGACGCATTTCACTATTCTGTGCATTATTCTCCCGTGCCGGTAGAGTTGGGTGCGGTGGCTGCCCAAACTCTTTTTAACCGTCTGGAACCGGGAGGAAACGCCTTTCCCAGTCAGCACATTACCATCCCCTCCCGTATGGAAATTAAACTGTAGGCATTCTTTCCTTTCATAACAGGAAAAGGTGCGCACTTTTGTGGAAGCGGTTACATTACTATTTTCCATCACTTGTGAAAACCCCTACCATAGCCCGTAACTATTGCCAAAAATTTCCCTGTATAAAAAATATAAATCGGGATATTGACAAGATATAGCCTTTATGATATTATGAAACCGGTTCCACAAAATCAAATTTCATTTTTAGGAGTGACAAACATGAAAAAACGCAAGGTTCTGGCTTCTCTGCTGGCAGCCACTGTGCTCTGTTCCGGATTTGTTCTTACCGGCTGCAACTCTGCCAAGCCCGAAAACAGCAGTACTGCTCCCTCTGCTCAAAGCTCCGGCACATCGGAGCCCGCGGCAGAAAAAGTAACGGTAGAATATTACACCTGGGCGGACGAGGATGTATACATGCCCGCCATTGTAGAGGCCTTTAACGCCCAGAGCGAAACCACACAGGTAAATCTCACTATTGTGCCCTCCTCTGCCAGCGATCCGGATGCGTATGAAAATAAAATCACCGCGCTTTTGGCAGGCAACGGTGATCTGGATCTGTTCGGTACAAGCGTGGTAAAAAACTTTGCCAAGCGCCGGGATGTGGGAAATCTGGCGGATATGACAGACGCAATAAACACCGCTGGGATCGATCTTTCCCGCTATGGAGAGGACTTCCAGACCACCCTGGCAGATGGAAAATGCTATGGCCTTCCCTATCGCTTCAGCGCTTTCGCCCTCTTCTACAACAAGAAGATCTTTGACGCAGAGGGGCTGCCCTATCCGGAAAAGATGACCTGGGACGAATATGCCGCGCTGGCCAAAAGCCTGACAAAGACCAGAGACGACGGCACCAAGCAGTGGGGCGGCTTTCTGCCCAACTGGATGGGCGAACCGATCATGACGGTGCAGATGGGCTCCAACGTATTGGATCCGGATTCCAGCGCTTTGAAGCAGTGGCTGAGTCTTCTGAACAGAATTTATAATGAGGATGCCTCCCACATGAGCTTTGAAGAAATGAACAGCACCTCCACCGACTGGTTAAAAATATTCTTGAACGGCGATGTCGCCATGCTCCCCAACGGTGAATGGACTGTAGGAAACGCCAAGCAGGAACTGGCAAATAACGCGGAGCTGGCAGGAAAATGCGATATGGGCGTCACTTATATGCCCCAGCCTGACGGCGTAGAGGACGCTGTGACCATCGGCGGCCACAACACCTTCATTTTCATTAACAGTCAAAGCAAAAAATTTGACAACGCCTTTGAATTCATTCAATTCCTCACCGGCGCCGAGGGTGCGAAGCTGCTGGCAGAGGGAGGCATGCTTTCCTCTTATACAGACGATTCCATTGAGCAGATGTACCAGGAGCTTTCCGGGCTGGATAATACGGACGCCTTCTTCAACACGGCAATCCGTTATGAAATGCCTCCGACAGGCAACGGCGCGGAAGTTGACGCCATCTGGCGGGAAGAAAAGGAGCTTTGCCTGATCGGGGAAAAGAGCGTCGATGAAGCCATTGACAGCTTTGACCAGCGCCGCCAGCCCCTTCTCAACTAAGAAAAGCCCCAAATTTCACAGTGAGCCGATAAATAGCCGGATCCGCTCAAACCGGCTATTTATCCTTGTAACAGGAGGTTTCCCGTGGCTGTAAAATCATCTGAAAAAAGAAAACCCTATTCTCTTCGGGAAAATCTGACCGGCTGGGTCTTTGTGCTTCCCGCTTTTCTGGGATTTGTGCTTTTCTTCTTCCTCCCAATCATTGGCGGAGCGGTTTTCAGCTTTACCGATTTTAATGGATTTAATCTGAATTCTCTTCAGTTTGTAAAGCTGGAAAACTACAGCCGGCTGTTTTCCGACGACTACTTTTTGAACGCTCTTTCCAACAATTTGATCTACGCGCTGCTCTTTACAC